>CAZQFZ010000005.1:0-49605 GCA_964592635.1 uncultured Rhizobium sp. | reverse complement strand
GTCGTACATGAACACAAGAAAATCACAAATTTAACGTTTAGAATCTGAAAAATATGAATAAAATTAAAGCATTTTTAGTTGATGACGAACCACTCGCATTAACTGTTCTTGAGAGTTTACTAAAAAAACATGAGAACATCGAAATATTGGGCACTGCTCATTCAACAGATGGTTTAAGAGAAAAACTCGAGGAATTGAAACCCGATGTACTCTTTTCGGATATTCAAATGCCAGGTCAAACTGGTCTTGAATTCATCAAAGAAGTGTATCCCATGCCATATGCAATTATTTTTACTACTGCATTTCAAAACTTTGCAGCCGATGCATTTGAATTTGAAGCATTGGATTACATGCTAAAACCCATATCTCCAGACCGTCTGTCTAAAGCAATCAAAAGATTGGATGAGTACATTGAGTACCGCAATGCCAATAATGAAATTGCTGAACCTAAAGACGATTACGTTTATGTAAAAGTAGATGGCGAACACCAGAAAGTTCAATTTAAAGACATTCACCATGTGGAGGCATTTGCCGATTACGTTAAAATTTGGACTGGTCCAGACAAACGCGTTGTTACTTTGCAAACAATGAGAAATATGGAAAACGGATTACCTAATGATTTGTTTCTCAGAGTACACCGAAGCTTTATTATTGCCATCAATAAAATTAAACTAATCCAAAATACTTCTTTAGTGTTGGAAGGAGATATTGAAATTCCTATTGGTAAGAATTATAAAGATTCGGTTTTGGAAATTTTAAAGAAGAAAAAATTTTAATTGGATGATTACTTTCTTATGTTAATATTTTTTGTTGTAATTCAATCTAAACTAGAATTATTCGTATGATTGTTTTTAGTAGTTAAAATCATACTACTGCAATAAAATATACTAAAAAATAGTTTCATTCGTTTTCAATGTGTTGATAATCAATCATATAAATATAAAATTAATTGATGTTAACGCAGTTTCTAATTAAATATTTTAAAGCTGACAAAATATTTACTCAAAATTCAAGTTTTAATAGAAACCGCAAAAATTTTTATGCCAAACTAATACCTTGAAACGTGAGTAAACTAGATTACAACAAGATTAAAAATCTAGCCGCAGCAAAGAGAATTCCAATTAAAGAGCTGGCTAGATTGTGTGGGTTGAGTGAGCAAGGATTTCACTACATGCTTAAAAAGCAATCCATGAGAGTGGATACACTAGAGAAAATTTGCGAAACTCTCGGAATTACTCCAACTGATTTATTTGAAACAGAGGATTCTAATGAGCTAGGTGGGAATCCATCTTCAATTGTTATCAAAGCAAAAAGTACCGAGTATCAAGATTTAATTCTTCAGAAACTCGATACTCTGATTGAATTAATTCGCTTACAGAAAGTGGGTTGATTTACAAATTGTGATAAGTTTGGTTGGCTAACAATATTATTTGGTCATCCAAACTTATTCTATCAAAACGGTATTTGCTTTTCAGCAAATCCAATAATCCCTCTGTAGGAATGTTTCCTACTAAATCGTTTTTAGCGAAAGGACATCCCCCGAAACCCAAAATAGCCCCATCAAAACGTCTTACGCCTGCGTCTATACAAGCCTGGATTTTTGTTTGCCAATCATCTGCTGGTGCATGCAAATGAGCCCCAAATTTCACATGAGGCAACTTTGGTATTAAAGTGGTGTACAATTGATCTATCAATTCAGGAGTGGCGTTGCTCGTCGTATCTGAAATTGAGATGATTCGAACACCTAAACTCGCAATTCGTTCTGCCCAACGAAAAACCAATTCGGCTGAGTATTCCTCTCCATAAGGATTGCCAAATCCCATACTCATATAGGCCACCACATTTTTCCCAGCTGAAATAGCAATCTCCTGAATTTTTGCCAATTCGATAAAGGCATTTTCTCTGGTTGAATTCGTATTTCTTCTTTGAAACTCTTCAGATACTGAAAATGGATAACCCAAAAAATCAATCGAAGAAAATGCAGAAGCTCGTGCAGCTCCCCGCTGATTTGCTACGATCACTAAAAATTTGGAATGTGTTGTAACGTTCAATTCATCGCGGTATTCAGAAATTCTTTGAATAACCTCGGCTGTATCCGACATCTGAGGAACGGCAGAAGGATTTACAAAACTGCCACAATCCAACACATCAAATCCTTTTGAAATGAGCTTTTTTAAATATTCAACCTTCTTGTTACTATCTATGAATTCCGATATGCCTTGCATGGCATCTCGCGGACATTCAACTATTTCAAATTCCATCACAGATTATTTTATTCTATCTCAAAATAGTTCCCAATCAAACACATTCCAACAAACAATCCATTATAACTTTTCAAAGAAATATTCGCTGATTTTTTTATACAAATGAGCCCGATCGCGACCAACAACATTGTGTTTGTGACCCGGATAAACAAAATAATCCAGTTTTGTGTTCATTGATTTCACACATTTATCAGCAAACATTAAACTGTGTTGCCAAACAACCACATCATCATCTGCTCCATGTATCATTAACAATGGCCCTTGTAATTTGTGTGCATGATTCAATAGGTTATTCTGCGCATATCCATTTGGATTTTCATCGGGTCTATCCATGTAACGTTCAGTGTACATGATTTCGTAAAAACTCCAATCAATTACTGGACCTCCTGCAATACCTACTTTGTATTTTCCAGGAAAACGAGTCATTAATGAGGTGGTCATAAATCCTCCAAAACTCCAACCGTGAACACCAATTCTTGTACTATCAACGTAAGGAAGGCTTTTTAAATAATCTAATCCAAGTAATTGATCCTGCATTTCAATTGTGCCTAGGTTTCTATGTGTAGCATTTTCAAAATCCAAACCACGGTGAGAAGATCCTCTATTGTCTATAGTGTAAACAATATACCCTTCAGAGGCCATATACGCCATCCACAGATTTCCACCACCCAACCAACCATTGGTTACCATTTGCGCATGAGGCCCTCCATACAAATAAACTACCACAGGATACTTTTTATTGGAATCAAAATTGGGAGGTAAAAACGTGCGTTGAAACAATACAACACCTTGATTTTTAATAGACTCTAATTTAACTTCTCCCATATTAAAATTGGCAGTTGGATTTGAAGCTGCATAAAATAAGAGTGCGGTTGCTATTTTTTTATTGGATTTCGAATTTACCATCACTTCTGTCAAATCAACTGAGTACAAATTCATTGGCTGTGAAATTGTAGATGTTTGAAGCAATAATTTATTTACTCCTGGCATCCACAATGCCAATTGAACGTACTCCTCTAATAATTCAGATTCATTATTGTTTTTGTTTCTTTCATTGGTAATTGATCTGTTTACTGCTTTATGAATCCATTTAGTTTCACCAGTTTGTATATTGGAAATCAACGGCACTCGGTTTAATGCACCTTGTTCATTGCCTTTAGAACTGTATGTACTTAAATAAATTATTTGATTTTCAGTTGCATCTAATCCCAAAACCTCCGTTACTTCCCAATTTCCTTGTGTGATGGGAAACAAGAAACCATAATGATTAAATACACCTCCATCCGCAAATATTTGTGTATTTTTATTTGCTTTTATCTTTTTGGGGATGTTCGTGTTATTTTTCAGGTATAAATATAAATGGTTAAATCCGCTATGTTCACTTTGAAATATGAATCCTTCTGGAATGGATTTAGAGAATATTAAACCATTTTCAGGTTCAGTGTACTTGGGATGGGTGTATTCCAAATGAATTTTTATCAAATTTCCATCTACCAATGAATACTCCCGCAATTCAGTTTTGTTTTGATCACGGTTTACCCAAAATAAATAAATAGATTTACCGTCTGGTGCCCATGTAATATTTGTTAAATAGTGGTCGTAACTACCCTGAGTATTCAAATAAATGGTCTTTTGCGTTTGTAGGTTGTAAATGCCTAATGTAACCGTATGACTTGAATCTCCCGCCATCGGATATCGAATTTCAGTTGGTTGAGCAGGTCGTGGTTTTATATCAAACATCGGATATTTAGTTACCCTGCTTTCATCCATTCTATAGAAAGCCAATTGACTCAAGTCATTGGACCAAAACATACCACCGTTAATTCCAAACTCATTTCTGTGTACCGATTGTCCGTAAACTATTCCTTCCTTACCATCGGTGGTGATTTGCCTCTTTTCTTGATCGTTTCCAACTACATATAAATTATGATCTTTTATATACGCCGTTCTTCCAAGTATATTAGTAGCATTGTAATTGACTAACGATAGAGATGTTCCCGAATTATCTTCGACTTTGTATAATACACTCAAATTCAATCCAACTGGTGAAGTGGAAAGATCTTTACTGTCCTGCATGGTCATCGTAGATTTTGAATCCTTATTTAATCGAATCGAATTCGATTCGAATTTCCAAGATTGACTGGATTCCAAATTCAATTTTACGATAAAACCATTGTATTCAAACCAACCTGAAAATACTGAATTCCAATTAATTGTAGGAACATTATTCAGCTTAATATTTTCATCTTTTAAGCTTTCTCCGGTTTTATTTTTATAAATGACTATGGCAGTTTTTAATGCATCTGTAAAACTATCTAAATGAATAAATAAATTTGTATTCTTTTCATTATATGCCTCTGAAGCTGGAATTAAATACAAATGATTCGATCTTGACTTGTTCATCACAAACTGAATCATATTAAAATCTTTACTAGGATATTTTAGAAATGTAGGATTTCCAAAGACCGGGGCATTTTGAATTCCAAAGCAATCGGTAATAACTAAATTTTTACTGCCTTTTTGTTCAATTTTAGAAGCAATTTTTTCGGGTTCAAAAGCGCTTTGTTGAGCTGTTAAACAAGAAGCAAAAGTTCCAATTACAAACAAAACTCGGATTTTTGTGGCAAATGTTAGTATTTTCATAGGGTGGTTTCGAAAATGTTTCGCAATTTTGTTGCAATTTAACGAATCATAATGGAAAAGTACCCTGAAATTGTCGAGCAAATTTGGAATAACCGCGAATTATTGAATGATTTGAATCACATAAAAGTCATAGAAGATATTATCGAACAATTAGATAAAGGGAAATTAAGAGTTGCCGAACCACTTAGTGATGGTACTTGGAAAGTCAATGATTGGATTAAAAAAGCGGTAATCTTGTATTTCCCCACAAGAAAAATGGAAAAATCCAATGCTGGTCCATTGGAGTTTTACGATAAAATGCCATTAAAACAAAATTATGATGAATTGAACATTCGTGTAGTACCGCATGCAGTGGCACGTCATGGTGCCTTCATTGCGCCTGGAGTTATATTAATGCCTTCGTATGTAAATATTGGTGCTTTTGTTGATTCAGGAACCATGGTGGACACTTGGGCCACCGTGGGTAGTTGTGCTCAAATTGGTAAAAATGTCCACTTAAGCGGTGGTGTAGGGATTGGCGGCGTACTAGAGCCAGTTCAAGCAGCCCCTGTAATTATTGAGGATGGCGCTTTTGTGGGAAGTCGTTGTATTGTTGTTGAAGGAGTTCATGTCGGAAAGGAAGCAGTACTAGGCGCTGGATTAACCCTAACGATGTCAACAAAAATTATGAATGCCCAAACAGGCGAAGAATTACCCAAAGGGTATATTCCTCCTAGAAGCGTAGTAATTCCTGCTAATATCAAAAAAGAGTTTGCCGGCGGGGAGTTTTTTGTACCCATAGCTTTAATTATTGGCGAACGCAAAGCAAGTACAGATCAAAAAACTTCATTAAATGACGCGTTGAGAGATTACGGAGTTGCGGTTTAATGAATTCAAATTGCAATCATGAATTAAACACGAGCATTCCACTTATAAGAAACATTCTATTAATAGAAATGCTTTTAATTCAGTTAATGAAGCATTTCAAAATAACCCATCCTATATATAATTTTATAATTCCGAAATATGTTTAAAATTGGATTTGATGCGAAACGCGCTTTCCATAATCCCACGGGTTTAGGGAGTTATGCGCGAGTTAGTATTGAATCCATTCTCCAATATAGTCCGTACACGGAAATTTTCTTATTTACTCCTAAATTTCCCGTTCAAAAACCAGGACATTTTTTAAAGAATTCCAAAGTTTGGGATGCCTACCACTTTGAAAACATCCCCAATCAAAAAAATGTTTATCAACACAAATATTATCCGCAACTTAAATTAGTAGTGTCGGGTTGGAATAGTAAAATAATGCAAAATTGGTGGCGGCGATTCGGAGTAAAAAAGCCCATCACTGACCTAAACTTGGATGTTTTTCACGGACTATCCAATGAAATCCCTTCGAATTTAAGCGGTTCAGTTAAAACTGCTACTACCATTCACGATATCATCTTTCTAAAATATCCAGAACAATATAAATGGTTTGACCGTTGCATTTATAAACGCAAAACTTTTCACGCACTTAGAAATTCGGATTTAATTATATTTACCAGTCAAGCTACGTTACTAGACGTTCATAATTTGGGCAGCATCCCATTAAAACAAAGAAAAAAACAGCTAATAGAAACGGTACATTATCAACCAATTAAGAGCATTTTCGACAAATTACACTGGAAACCCAATACAAATATTCCTTATTTTGTTTATCACTCTTCGTTCAATTCTCGAAAAAATCACATCCGATTAATTGATGCATTTTACGAATATCTGCAATCAAATAACGAGAATATTTCAGTTAAGAATCTTTTGTTGATTGGTTCTGGAACTCGCAATGAAATAGATAAAATCAATCATAAAATTGCAGATTACAATTTGAATAAAAATGTAACTATTATCTCAAATTGTAACGATACACAACTGGTAGAATATTTAGTCAATTCTGCGGGTTTTATTTATCCTAGTTTGTTTGAGGGATTTGGAATTCCGCTATTCGAAGCCGCATCATGTGGTGTACCAATATCCATTTCCGATATCGATGTATTTCAGGAATTTAAAAAATACCTGAATGGTGTGTATTTTTTTAATCCATTTCAAATAGGTGAGATGAAACAAGCTTTGATGAAGCTAAATACCATGTTTGAAGTTTCCACAATTAAATCGGTGGATGGTCTTGATTTCGAAAATAGGGGAGAAAATATTCATTATGCGTCTCTCTTAAAATTAATTGATAGAAGAAATTATGCCGAACAATTAATTGAATACTTAAAAAATGGTTCAGTGTACTAGCGGATAATTTTATCAATAACCAATTAAATATTTGATTTAAAAAGTTTTACAGCAATTGCAAGTAGTATCACACCAAAGAATTTTCGCATTACCATCATTCCCGATTTTCCGATTTTCTTTTCAAACCATCCTGTAGTGTGTAACACTAAAAACACCAGAAATATATTCGGGATTATTCCTAATAGAATAGTTGTTTTATCGTAAATTGCCTTTAAAGATAAAATCGTTGTTAAAGTTCCTGAACCTGCAATGATTGGAAATGCTACTGGAATAATGCTTCCAGATGGAGTTTCAGGATCCGCCCTGAAAATATCAATTCCTAAAACCATTTCTAGGGCTAAGATAAACATTACAATACTACCAGCAAGCGCAAAACTCTGCAAATCAATTCCGATATACTTTAAAAAATATTCACCAATATAAAGAAAGCCAATCATTAATGAAGCAGATGCGAGTGTTACTATTCCGGGATGAATATCCGGAATTTTCTGTTTCAACGAAACCAAAATGGGAATAGATCCCAACATGTCTATCACTGCAAAGAGTGTAAAAAACACCGTGATAACTTCGTTTAAATTAATATTGGTTTCCATTGCATAATTTTTACTTCATTCTAAAATAGGCAAATCCAATCCCTGGTTTAGGGTTGGTCAAAAATTACCACTTGATACTACAACCTACCGCTGCTACCTCAGGATAATCAATCTCCACTCCATCTAATGCATATTCTATCGCATCATCAAGATAAACATGGGTAACAGTTTGTTCGTTGTCCCAACTATCGTCGATTGCACCTTTATATACCAATTCTCGTCGGCTGTTGAAAAGAAATACTTCTGGTGTTTTAGTTGCCCCCAGACTCTTTGCAACTTTCTGATTTTCGTCGAAAAGGTATTCAAAAGGTAAATTCAATTGATTTTTCAATTGAACCATATTTTCAAAACTGTCTTGTGGTTGAATAGAAGGATTGTTTGGATTGATTGCAACAACGGCTAAGTTATCTTCTTCGAATTTGTTGGCGAGTTTGATAATTCGTTGCCAGTAAGCCTGAGAATATTTACAATGGTTACAGGTTACAACTATGGCTAATGCATAGAATTCGTGATAATCAAACGAGTTTACCATCTTACCTGATGTGCTTTTCAACTCAAATGGGACTAAAATCTCTCCGATGTTCATTTCAAATACAAATTAAGAACAAATTTCGAGTATTGTAAAAGAAAATTACACCCTTGTGCGTAAAAATCGAAAATAAAAAGCTTATCGAGATTGCCTGACTGATAAAAAATAGATTAATTTGCATTGTGGAATCGTACATTGTTTCAGCCAGAAAATACCGTCCTAAAACCTTTTCAGAGGTAGTAGGACAGAAGCATGTTGCTGAAACATTAATGCATGAAATTACGTCCAACAAATTAGCACAAGCTTTTTTGTTTACAGGTCCAAGAGGTGTTGGAAAAACAACTTGTGCGCGGATTTTAGCTAAAGTTATTAACCAACAAAATAACGAAAATACGGATCACGACTTTTCATTCAATATTTTTGAATTAGATGCCGCATCCAACAACCAGGTAGAGGATATCCGAAACCTAATCGATCAGGTTCGAATACCACCCCAAATTGGCAAATACAAGGTATATATAATAGATGAGGTTCACATGCTTTCAACAAATGCGTTTAATGCATTTTTGAAAACTTTAGAAGAACCTCCTAGTTACGCCATATTCATACTCGCAACAACCGAGAAAAACAAAATTCTTCCAACCATTCTTAGCCGTTGTCAAGTCTTTAATTTCAATCGAATAGAAAATAAAGACATGGTCGATCATTTAAAAATGATTGCGCAAAACGAAGGTATTGAAGTTTCAGAGGAAGTTCTTCACCTTATCTCTAACAAGGCCGATGGTGGTTTAAGAGATGCGTTGAGTTTATTTGATCAGCTTGCTAGTTTTTCGCGCGGTGAAATAACCTACGAAAAGGCAGTTGAAATGCTCAATATTCTGGATGTTGAAACCTTTTTCGATCTAACGAATCATATCGTGAACCAAGAAATTGGGCACGGTTTACTCATAATCGATAGAATAATTAATCAAGGTTTTGATATATCGTTAATCATAGGCGGCTTAGCACAACATTTTCGGAATTTGATTGTAAGTAAAGATCCGCTAACCAATTCATTATTGGATATTTCGGAGTCATACAAGGTACGTTATAAGGAGCAGTCGGCTAACTTGTCGATGGCGTTCTTATTGAATGCGCTGAATATCACCCATGAGGCAGAAGATAAAATCAAAACATCCAGAAATCCTCGACTATTGATTGAAGTGACGTACATAAAACTATCACACGTACTTCAATTTGTTTCTGAACTTCCCACACTTGAGGAAGTAAAAAAAAAAATTAACTAATCTTACTTCCACTGCAGATCAAAATACCCAAGGCGTGGGTAATAAATCAATTGCAGATAGATCAGCTCCATCTATAAGAGAAGATTCAATAAATAAAGTAACCCAAACTCGTTTGGGTGCTTTGGATTTTAATTCATTCAAAAACAATAAACTAACCGATAAAAATCAAAATATACCAACCGAACACATTGATTCAAGTGGCGATGTTAAACGGATGGATTCGATTATTCACAAGAATCCAAATAATGACTTATTGAACAAAAAAGATCCAATCACTGATCCCAATAAAGATAACCTGATTGGTTTAACTCACCCATTTAATCAACACAATAAATCATCCCATCAGTCTTCTAATTCTTCGGAGTTAGATTCTGCATCAATCAATGTTTTGGAACTTTCGAATTCCCATGGATTTGAAAAAACGTTAATTCCAAACATCGATAATCGTTCTGATGAAAGAGAAAATGGATTGGGAAAAACTTCAAATGAATCAGAATCAAATTCAAATGAAAATAATTCAAGTAGAAATGCTATCACACTTACAAATGATTCAATTAATGGATCAAATCAAACATTTACAACGCCAAAACCGAACTCTTCACATAACAACATCGAACCTATTTCAACGTCCGATTTGATTCAAAAACTATCCGCCAATAAATCGCCACGTATCGCTTCAATACTAAAATCGGTAAAATGCGATATAGACAACAATAAAATAGTTTTTACAACTTCAAGCCAACTTCATATGGTTGCTTTAGAAGAAATTAGAATATCGCTAACTCAGGATCTGATTGTATTGACTCAAAATAAAATAACAGAATTCTTATTGATCAAAGGGGAAGTAGAGCAAACTGCTCGTCGTCCTTATACCGATAAAGAAAAACTGGACTATTTGTCTGAGAAGCACCCCAAATTTGTTGAAGCAATTGAAAAATTACAATTAAGATTGCCATAATCGTTGAAGATGCTTTAAACTTCCATTGTTTTGGCTTTATTTTGTAATACGAAACAATGAACTCAAAGATATCTTTTGATAATACTGAAATTGCCTTCAAAAGCAAGAAAAATGGAGAATTGAAAAAGGCAAGATTGCTTTTCAAGTCATTCGATTATCCGTGGTTGTTAAAATGGGGTCCGTCAATGGCTAAAATTGCATTGAATTTGGGACTAAAATCCGTAATTAAGAATACTATATTCGAACAATTTTGTGGTGGTGAGAACATTCAAGATTGTCAAGTAACTATCAATAGACTGAATGCTTCTGGCATTGGAACTATTTTGGATTACTCCGTGGAAGGCGAGGAGTCAGAACACATCTTCAATACAACGGCCCAAGAAATTATTCGCACAATTCATGCAGCTCAAAGTCAACCTGAATCCATTCCGTTCGCAGTGTTTAAAGTGACGGGAGTCATACATTCCGATTTATTGGCAAAGATGACTTCAGGTAGCGAATTATCATCCCCCGAAAAAGCAAATTGGGAAGCCGGTGTAAGCAGATTCTTTAATATTTGCCAAACTGCGTTTGATTGCAAAGTGCGTCTATTTATTGATGCAGAAGAAACATGGTTGCAAGAAGCAATAGACCGATTGGCGGAAGAAGCCATGCAAAAATTCAATCAAAATCAGGCCATCATTTACAACACGTTGCAAATGTATCGACACGACCGTTTGGAATATTTGCAAAATCAAATTGCTTCAACCAACCATCATTTAGGATTTAAAATCGTTCGAGGTGCATATATGGAAAAGGAGAGAGCAAGGGCTCAAGAAATGGGTTACACCGATCCGATTCAGAAAGATAAAGCATCAACTGATGCCGATTATGATCGTGCTGTAGAATTGTGCTTGGAGCACCACCTTAGAGTGCAAATTTGTATCGGTACGCACAACGAATTAAGTTCTTTAAAAGGTACTGAATTACTATCTAAACATGGATTGCAAAATCAACATCCCGGGGTATTTTTTAGTCAACTTTTAGGCATGAGCGACCATATTAGCTATAATTTATCCAATCTCGGTTATAATGTGGCTAAATATGTACCCTATGGTCCAGTTAGTGCTGTAATTCCATATTTGACTCGCAGAGCACAAGAAAATTCCTCGGTTGCAGGTCAAATGGGCAGGGAGCTAGGCTTAATTGAAAAAGAGTTATTGAGAAGATCCAATTCATAACATGAAATTCTGGAATTTACATCAATACAAGAAATTCAATAATGCAGTACTCTTCATTTCTGCATTGTTGTTGATTTATGTAATTATTGGGGGATTGGGAACTGCATTGAAAACAGGTGTGGTTTCAATAGAACCATTCCGAATTAAATCTGACACGACTTCGCAGATAACCATACAACTCTATTCCCCGTTATACAAGGATTCAACCCTAAAACCAGTTTCTGTGGTGTTAAAAAACTCCAAAAGTGAAAGTCAGCTTTGGGAATTTAGAAATATTGAACGCAACCATGACAATAATACGATTAAATCAGAATTATTGGTACAATTAGGAAAAAATGCAAGTTCATCGAGCGCAGATTTGTTTTTGAAATTGAAAAACCCTTCTGGGGATTCATTTTTTGTATATTATCCGGATGCGCTGTGGATCGAAAAGTCTAAATCAGATACGAACCAAACCAATATTTCTCAATGGTCAACTAATGAGAAAACACCTATTGTAGATCAAGTGGAAAAAGGTTTCCCCAATCGTAATATTTTGTACGAGAGTATTCGGAATTTGTTATATCATGTGCCCATGTGGTTCAGTATGATGTTTTTATTGGGACTATCGATGGTTTTTTCTATGAAATACTTGTCGACTCAAAACCTGTACCACGATTACTATTCAGAGGCATTCACAAAAATTGCCATTTTGAATGGTGTATTAGGATGTATCACTGGCTCAATTTGGGCTCGTGTTACTTGGCAAAGTTGGTGGCCTGCAGAAGACCCCAAATTGAACGGAGTAGCAATCGGAATGTTGATGTATTTTGCTTATCTTATATTGCGATCAAGCATTAAAGATAGATATCAAAAAGCCCGTATTTCTTCAGTTTATAGCGTCTTGATTTATCCCATTTTTATTGCGTTGATTGCTATCATGCCCAAATTGTCGAGTACTTCGTTGCACCCAGGAACCGGTGGTAGTGTAGGCTTTAATAAATACGATTTAGATAATACCCTACGATTTTACTTCTATCCCGCAGTTTTAGGTTGGATTGGACTGTTTTATTATATTTCAACACTCAAAATTAGAATCAATATTTTATCTCAAAAACATGATGAGATGGATGCCAATGAAGATTGAGAGTTTAATCCAAAGCACAAAATATAAATTAATTCGTTTAAACCATGGAAAATAAAATAGTTGAATTTTTAACAAGTAATATGAAGAATAATGTCGTAATAGCCGTATTGTCCGTAATTCTTATCGGAACCATAGTTATGTTGTTTAGAATGAATAAAAAAATCAGTAACTTAGAGGATAAAATTAAATGAAACCCCTACATATTTTTCTAATACTTATCGCTGGAATTGCAATTGCTGCAGTAGTTGGTTTGTGGGACAATACCTCGCGTTATGTTTCATTTCAAGAAGCGGATGAATTAGCCAAAGATAATCCATCTAAAAATTATCACATCGTTTGTAAACTGAGTAAGGCCAAGCCCATTGAATACGATCCTCAAAAAGACCCTAATCATCTAGTTTTCTACGCAATAGATAGCTTGGGTGTGGAAAAACGGATTGAATTTGGTCAACCCAAACCCCAAGATTTAGAACGTAGCGAAAAAATTGTACTAAATGGAAGAAGCATGGGTGATTTCTTTTATGCCGAAACCATTTTGAGCAAATGCCCTTCGAAATACGAAGACGCACCAGTTAAACAACACCCCGAAGAGATACCCAGAAACTAAAAATAAACTTGAAAATTGTGAATTTACTGTCGTCTTTACCCAATCCAATCAACCCCTTAATAGATTTTAAAAACGAATGGCTTTGGCTAGGCAATTTGGGAGAATTTTTTATGGTGCTCATGTTCATGAGCGCTTTAGTATCCGCCATTTTTTATTTTAAAAACAATCAATCTGCTGAAATTCAAAATTTAAAAATTGCACGAATTAGCTTAAATATACACGCTTTATCGGTAATTTCCGTTTTTTCAATATTGTTTGCCCTGATATTTTTTCATCGGTATGAATATTATTATGCATGGCGACATTCAAGCAACTCACTGCCCGTATATTACATGATTTCCTGTTTTTGGGAAGGTCAAGAAGGCAGCTTTTTACTTTGGATATTTTGGAACTCTATAATTGCACTTGTTCTAAAGCGTCAAGCAGGCAAATGGGAGAGTCCCGTTTTAGCCATCATTGCGTTTGCTCAAGTCGTATTGTCATCCATGATCCTTGGCTTTGAAATAGGCGACTTTAAACTGGGGAGCAGCCCCTTCCAACTTTTAAGAGAAGAACGTCCTGATTTCTTAAACATACCAATTTTAGGATCATTGGGCGTAGAAAATTACTTACAGGTATTTAAAGACGGCAATGGTTTAAACAAATTGCTTCAAAACTACTGGATGGTAATTCACCCTCCAACACTTTTTTTGGGCTTTGCTTTAGCTATTGTGCCCTTTTCCTATAGTTTATCCGCTTTATGGAATAAAGAAGATCGTTCTTGGTTAATGCCTTCTTTGATTTGGGGATTGGCTTGTGTAGGGATATTGGGTACCGGAATTATTATGGGTGGGTTTTGGGCATATGAAAGTTTGTCTTTTGGGGGATATTGGGCCTGGGATCCTGTTGAAAATGCTTCCCTACTTCCATGGTTAATAATGACCTCAGCTGTACACTTAATTATTATTTCTAAAAATACCGGGCGACACCTTTTCACTTCGCACCTATTAACCCAATTGTCTTTCTGGTTAGTTTTATACGCTACTTTTTTAACTCGAAGCGGAATACTGGGAGAATCTAGTGTTCACTCATTCACAGACTTAGGTCTCTCGGGTCAACTATTGATTTTCTTGTTGGTTTTCATAGGTATCAGTGCAGTTGCAAGTTTCGATTCAATTGATTTACGAAAAAAGAGTGGTTATATACTAATTGCATTGTTCGTAATTCCCATTTTATTGGCTTATGCTTTACCTGAAACGGCACATGAGTTGTACTCCAGCAGCGTAAAATGGATTGGAATTATCGCATTTTTTGTGGTTTTGGTCGTTTTTATCAGAAATTTATACAAAAACAATAAGAATGAAATTGCCGACGAACATTTAAGCAGTAGAGAGTTTTGGATTTTCTTGGGATCGATGTTTATCATTTTAAGTTTGATTCAAATTTTTACAGGAACATCCATCCCAGTATTCAACAAACTGTTTGGATATAAGATGGCAGTTCCAACCGAAGATGATTACAACCGAATTCAATTGTGGATGGCAATGCCAATTATGGTTTTGATGGCAATTACCCAATTTTTTCACTTCAGAGAAACTCCAAAAGAAATTTGGACCAAAAACATAATTATTTCAGCATTGACTGCCTTAATCGCCACATTTTTAGCTAATTGGGGATTTGACATACATGGTTTTGAAAATATACTGTTTTTATTCTTCGCAGTTTGGGTAGTTATAGGAAACTTCCAAATAATATGGCAAAGAAAAAAATGGAGATTCATGAACTGGGGAGCACCACTATCACACCTCGGCTTCGGAGTTTTATTGGTAGGAGTATTGGTATCTTCAGTAAATCAAAAAATCCTTTCAACCACAAACAATGGTATTGCACTAGCTCCTGAGCAAGACGAAAAAGGCAAACTGGATTTGAAAGGAATCCAATTCAATCGTGAGAATCTATTGATTTACAAGAATGAACCTCTAAACATGGGCGACTATAAAGTAACTTACAGAGGTAGTCAAAAGGGAATCATTTATGATACGTTAGATGAGTTTTTCTATTTGCACTTTAGGAACATAAAAACAGGCGATACATTTTTATTAGCTCCAAAAACTCAAAATAATCCTAAAATGGGATTGTTAGCTGAACCTTCAACCAAACATTTTATCCATAAAGACATTTTTACACATGTGAATTATCACAGCGGAATGGATAAAAAAGAACCATACAGTGCTTTTGTTTCGGATACTGTGCTCATTGGACAAAAGTTTACCACGTCTAGTGGTAAATGTCAATTTACTCCATTACAATTGTTAAAATCTACAGATGAAAGGGGACTAGCACTTAAATTAGAGGTGCAAGTTGAGCGTTTAGGAAGAAAGGGTTTATTGTATCCAATGATTTTAATCAATGAAAAAAATGGTAACTTAGAATCATTACCGGTAGAAGACGAAAGTCTAGGGGTAATTCTCACATTACAGAATTTTAAAATAGACGACCCAGACCCAGCTAAGCAAAAAATATCATTTGTAATTCAAACCGGGGAAAAGACACCTGTTAGAGAATATGTTGTTTTAAAAGCTGTTTTATTTCCATGGATAAATTTGGTTTGGTTTGGAACCATTATTATGGTAGTTGGATTTGTAATTGCCGTTACACATAGAATTCAAGTTCAGAATAATTTGAGATAAGTTCTTAATCTCTCAAATATAATTCGCGGTTCTTTTGACGGAACATGTTCAAAACCGACAGGTTGCAAATTTTAAGTCTTAAAAAATGAAATCCACTCATATAATTATTTACGGGTTTGGAAATTTAGGTTCGCATCTTTTCAAATTATTTTGGAGCAACGGATTTCAGAATATTTCCATCATATCTAGTCAAAACCCAAAAGAAATTAAACAGGTAACTGATTCAGTTCTTATGAATCCATTACCAACTGTTCAGCTCGGCCATAATGTTGAAATATTTAAATTCACAGATATACATTCATACGCTTCTATTATCACCAATGAGAGTATTGTTTTCGTTTGTGTAAGCGACAACCATTTAGACAATACACTAGATTTATTGGATTCAATTTCCCCATTATCTCAAAAAGTGGTATTGTCAGGCGCTTTCAAATTGGATCCATTCAGTCAGAAAAACGTATCAATTATTTATCCATTGTACTCATTTTCTCGAAACTCGATGGTGGATTGGTCTCAAGTTCCTATTTTTTTAGAAAACTCTACCGAACGCATAATTTCATTATTAAAAGAACTTAAATTATACCAACAAGTTCACGAGCTAAATTCCTCTCAAAGAAATCAATTACACGTTGCGGCTGTTTTTGCAAATAATTTCACCAATGCCATTTTTATCGCAATTCAGGAAATTTTGAATAGTTCAACAGATTTGAAAATGGATTATTTATTGCCTATAATTAAACAAACTGTTAATAAAATTGAACACCAAAGTGCCATGGATAACCAAACTGGTCCAGCAAAGCGTGGTGACGTCAATACCATTCAAAACCATCTAAATTTACTGGATCCGCTACAAAACGAAAGATTATTGTATCTAGCGATTACAAAATATATTGAACAAAAACTAAAATAATTGTAATAAATTAAACAAAAATGCTTAAATTAGTGGGTGATTCTTAAACAAATGCCCGAAATTGCCTTATTCCTTTCAACCGATAAGCACTTATTCGACTATCTTGGTCTTCAGATTTATTTGAGTATAAACGACCATCAACCTCTAACTTTTTATGGTCGCTCAGAGTCCGATAATCGAATATCTAAGGCGGTAATTCATCTCAAGGACGGTATATACAAAGGTATCGAAATTTTACAAGTTGAAAATTTTGAAGAATTAGATGAAAAAGAAAAGCGCCAATTGTTAAAATTAATTGACGCAAATCTTTCAGACATAATTAAATACTGGATTGATTACTTTGTTTACAAAAAAGAAGTTCCATTCGAACGAATTTTGAAGCCCATTTCCTGAGTACCTTAACGTTAAGTAAGGATGTAGTTCATTAGAATCACTTAATTTCCCATCTAAAACCAACATACGACATTCTGCCATTCGCCGGTCCCCAACCAAAACCAGGATCAGTAAATTTGGTTCCAACCAAATTATAGCGTTCAAAAATGGGATTGTTCTGTTTGAAATCACCTATATTCTCCATTCCAGTATAAAATTCCCAACCTTTTTTAAGAACTTTACGAATTTGCAAATTCACGATAGCATAAGTAGGGCTGTATTCGGTATTATTATTGGTAATTTCATAATTAACGATTCGTTTGGGACCATTAATTTGGCTTAGTAAATCAAAATACCATTGGTTTCGAGTTTTATAATGCAATGTAACTAATCCACGATGTTTACTTTGGAATGGTTGAATTTGAAATTGATTATTCAGAAACTGTTGATTATTTACATATCGGTATGCTAGTTTTACTTTAAATCGCATTAAAGGTATGAAACTCCATTCTGCATGAAAACTTTCGGTATATCCAGCCTTATCACCAGAGTTTTGCACTAAATTAATGCTGTTTAAATTAGCATCGCGATCAATAACCACCTGTGAAATAAATTGAGTTCGAAATACATCCAACATAATATCGCTAGGAAATCCCAAAAACATAAAATTCTTGATATATGAAATCCCGGAATTCCAACCTTGCTCTTGTTGCATATAAAACGGCAAGGCGTTTCCAGCCGAAACTTGCTCCAAGAATTTACCGTTAATTGCAATTCTTCGATCTGAAAATAAGTAGGGTAGGTTTTCAGCTATTACGGTAGGATTTCGACGAGCCATTCCTGTTTGAAAAAATACTTTATTCTTTTTATTAATTTCCCACTTACCATGCAATCTAGGCACGGCGAACCATCCAAAATAATTGTGATAATCGGCTCTAATTCCTGAAACAACAGTAATATTCTTCTTCTGAAAAACAAATTCACTGAATGCTCCGACCTGATTTTCTACAAATTCTTGACTCAAATTATAGGCAAAAATGGTTGCATTCATATTCGATCCTGAAAAATTCTGAGTTGTAATCGCTGCCATAGCGGTTACACCTGCTTTAATGCCCCAATTTTCAGATAATTCCGATTGAATCAATCCCGAATAATTGGCACGACTCTCAGCAGCCCTATATGTTCGCATGGTATTGGATTGATTGGTTCTGATGTAGTAATTCATTTCGTGGCGAGAAAAATTCAATACATTTCCAAAAGTAGTTTCACCCATGTTTTCCGGAATAATTCCCAGTTTGGCATACGCCTCCAAGCGATTTTCGCGACTATAAATATTAAAATCAAGAGTATTCGAGCTAATTTCTCTGTTCCCTGCTTTTGGCTTCCCGCTTTCCCTTCCATCCGACCAAACCGTTATACCAAATTGACCTTCTGTGTGTTTTCTTTGAAAATCTGAGTGATTGCTCACGTACAATCGACTAGAAAGAGGATTATCCGAATAACCATCTTTATTCATGTCGGTAGCCAGCCACTGATTTCCATAATGTAAATAGGTAAAATTGCGGAAATTCTTTTTGTTTATGGTTTTCACAACTGCATTGAATTCCGATCTTCCTTGGTCACTTTGGTAACCATTAATAAAAATTTTTGGATCTTTTGAGGATGCTTTTAACAGGTAATTAATTCCACCTGTAATTCCTTCGTAACCCAATGTAGCTGAACCTGTTCCTTTCGCTATATTCACATCTGATACAAATGGTCCAGGAATATTGGATAAACCATTTAACACGGCTAATCCTTGAAACAGCGGAATATTATCACGTGTCAACAATACATACCGACTATGTAACCCGAGCATTTCAACTTGTTTAATTCCACTAACACCATCAGCATTAGACACTTCTATGGCATTACTTAAATCAAAACTTTCAGATAGAGTACAACATGCAGCTTTCTTGAATTCGTTTTCATTTAATTTTTGAGAAAGTATTGCACCATTGGCATTCGTTACTTCACCAGATTGTTCCCCTTGAATTTCTACAGGTTTCAATTTGACTGTATCTGTTGATTGTGCTTTTGATTCGCTAACTAATGCCATTCCCCAAAAAACTATAATAAAGCAGGATCTTACCATTTCTCCTCCTTTCTATACTTGCAACAATCGGGTAAATTCTCATAAACTAAGTTATCAGCTTTTACCTTTTCAGTGTCGTGTCCAACCTCTGCAATCATGTTATGAATTTGAATTTCACTAAATGCTGCTGAATTGTATTCTAGAAAAACACGGTGATTTTCTAAATCATAAAACACCTTACTTATGCCTTTTTTATCTAGAACCAACTCAATTCTTTCTTTGCACATATCACAATTACCTCCAACTTCAAAAGAAGTGGTTATTTTTTGTCCTTTGGGCGTTTTTACAGCTGAACAACTTGGAAATGATAATGCCATAACCAGAAGACTGAATATACCCCAAAATATTAATATTATTTGATTTCTGTTTTTAATTGTTTGTTTCATATTTTTTTAATTTTAATCCTTTTGATAAGATTTTCTTATTTTTTAAAATCCATTTTTTACGTATTTCAATTGCTTATTAAACCTCATAATCACCACCTTTATAATGGCATAATTTTATAATACAAAAACATCGGAAATCGTTATCTTCAACACATTTTAGCAACACGTAAAACGATAATCCAACAATTTAATATAACATTCAGCAATTGTACTAGGGGCTACTTGAAAGTAAAAAAACTTGAACGCAATAAATTGGTATATACCTAAATTAAACTTATCAGGCAGTATATTTTAATTGCGGTTAATGTTAGTGGCACCCAAATAAGGCTAGATTTAAATTATCCAAACGCAGAAATGAGAGGCGATGTCTTCTAGATATGGAATATTTTGATCTGAACGATCGATAATTTCTGAATGATTGCTATTTAGTTGTGAGGAAATCTGGAATCGAATTAATTCTTGTTGATTCATCGCACTTTGCCAAACAACATGGGGAATACCGTTGTAATTTTCCTCTAGAAACTTGGGAGTGAAATAATACAGATTGAATAAAGTACAACATTTATACTGAACTTTAGAATTAACTACACAACATGGATGTTGATCCACTGAAGTGAACCAATCCAGCAAACGAGCTAAAGTAAATCCGTTAGGGTTACGTTTATTATCAAACAGGTATTGAATATTACCAACTCTTCTTTTGTTATTTTGTGTTTCGGATTCTGGAGCACAACAGCTATGTTTTTTCTTTTTTTGTGAGTATTGCTTTAAATAAACGTGACTCCCTTTGTTCCGATTTTTACTGTTTTGAAAATTTGATTGGGGATTACTTCCTTGATTTGGCGAATTTGAAACCTCCAAAAATTCACTTTTGGGGGATATTATTTCATTTCTTACATTTAAATTGGAATCGTGACAAACTTTAACAGCAAAGTCCACCATGCCATTACTGAGCAAAGTGATTGCAATTAAAAAATAAGCCACTATCGTTCGCATATTCGAATATAACAACATAATTTGTTTTAAGAAAGTATTAAAGCTAATATCGCAGTATCAATTTATGATTCAACGAATATTTCGACGTAAAACTGACTTTGCCATCAACAACTCGCATAGTTTAAATCGTGTTTTGGGAGTTAAAGATTTGACATTGTTTGGAATAGCTGCAATAATTGGAGGTGGTGTTTTTAGTTCCATTGGAAAGGCTTGTGCCACGGGTGGTCCTGCAGTAATTTGGTTGTTTGTTTTAAGTGCAATTGCTTGCGGATTTGCTGCATTGAGCTATGCTGAATTTGCAAGTAGAATTCCCGTTTCCGGAAGTGCTTACACTTATGCATACGCTACTTTTGGAGAACTGTTTGCTTGGATAATTGGTTGGGCTTTGCTTATGGAATACTCTATTGGGAATATTTATATTGCTTTTTCTTGGAGTGGTTATTTTACGCATTTATTAGAAGCTATTGGATTTCATATTCCAAGTTGGCTAACAACAGATTATTCAACATCACATAGAGTATTTTTAAAATTTGCCAACCATTCAGTCGTTAGAGATTTCCTTTCTACAGATTTTGCAAAATCTCAAATTCATAGCTTCCTGAATTCCAAATCGTCTGTTTTAAATGCAACCACCGATGAAGTACATGCGATATCCGCTTGGCTGAATGCTCCTGAATTTCTGGGTCTAAAACTGATTTTCGACGCTCCAGCATTATTTATCAATGCATTGATTACCATTTTGGTTTACCGAGGTATTAAAGAATCCCGAAATGCTAGTAATATTATGGTTTACATAAAACTCATCGTTGTGATTTTAATCATTGCGGTGGGAGCTTTTTACATAGATTTTGAAAACTACACACCATTTATGCCCAATGGTTTCGAAGGGGTAATGGCGGGCGTTTCAGGAGTGTTTTTTACCTATATTGGATTTGATGCAGTGAGTACCTTGGCTGAAGAGTCAAAAAATCCCCAAAGAGATCTACCCAAAGGAATGTTCTACTCTCTGATAATCTGCACAGTTTTATACATATTAGTTTCGTTGGTGTTGACTGGAATGGCACCATTCAATTTATTGAATGTCGATGACCCATTGGCATTCGTCCTTAATTATAAATCCATTCATTGGCTCGAATACTTTGTTTCTGTAAGTGCTATTGTAGCAATGGCAAGCGTACTTCTTGTATTTCAAATGGGTCAACCTCGTATTTGGATGACCATGAGCAGAGATGGACTTTTACCAGCAGCATTTTCCAAAATTCATCCCAAATACAATACCCCAGGTTTTGCTACTATTGTAACGGGTCTTGTGGTTGGAATTCCCATTTTATTCACGGATGAATCTTTTGTTTTGGATTTTACGGCTATAGGCACCATTTTCGCATTTATATTGGTCTGCGGAGGTGTTTTATTACTCCCATCCCAAGAAGAAAAAATGCTAAATACTGACCCTAATTCTGAAAAAAGATTCAAACTTTATTTCATTGATGCCAAAATTGGCTTCCCTTTGGTTCTCGCAATTATTATAGGAATAGTTATTCGGTTCTTTCCATCGTATTTTATGAATTTGGGGGATGCAATTTCCGGTTTCAAGCCAACATTTGCTGAAATCGCCCATATTTTGTTTTGGATCCTACAACTCATACTTCTTCTATTTTCTTGGATTCGAAAACTAAACTTAATTCCGATGTTAGGAATTACCACTTGTTCGTTTTTATTAACCGGAATGGAACAAGGGAATTGGAAGTGGTTTGGAATTTGGTTTTTAATTGGATTAATCGTTTATTTCTTGTATGGCTACAGAAAAAGTAATTTATCGCATTCTAATTTGAATTAACTTTGTAAACAATCTGTATTTGATTACGATGACTTCCGATTAGCAATCCCGAATAATTGCAACTGATTTTTACCATCAGTCCATTTAAGGAGGCACGAGCGATAACCGATTAGCAATTCCCTATTGCAACTGCTTTTTACCCAATAATATTTTTTTATTTAACTTTAGTTAGATAAATAATTGAATTTCTAATTAATATAAATTTTAATCAATAATGAGTAATCCTAAAGAAAAAGATCCATCAATTGCTTCCGTACTACAAAATATGTATAAGCGCTATCGATTGGATGTAAAAGCAAGTGAGATTAACATCAAGAAAGATTGGGAAACCATTGTAGGTACTATTATTGCAAAACATACCATTCAAATTGAATTAAAGAGTAAAACTCTTTACTTAAAATTTGACAATCCTCCGTTAAAAAATGAAATGTTTTTGCAGCGAGACCTATTGCTTGCTAAAGTTAATGAACACTTTGGTATGGTAGTGGCAGAGAAAATTTTCGTTGGTTAAGCATGCCTTATTGACAACATCCGATCAACGAGTTATGCTTTGAATTGTCAATTAATAATAATGATTTTTCTTTTTTGAAGATCGAATTGCACCACAAATAGTTGAATAACCACCTCATGGAAATTGATTCGCGTCTTAAACTAATGTTGACATTTTACTTTTATTAACTTCGGCTTTATCAATACTGGTATTAAGTTCAAATCCCACAATAATCAAAAAAGAATTGATATAAATCAGAACCATGAGAGCCAAAATGGCACCAATAGAACCATAGATTTTGTTGTAGCTATCGAAATTGTTTACGTAAATAGTAAATCCAAATGTAGATATGATGGAAAGGGTACCAGCTAATAAAGAACCGGCTGAAAAAAATTCCCAGCGTTTTTTATTGGAAGGACCAAAATAATAAATAGAAGAAATAACCAACACGAAAAGACTCGTTATCAGCGAGTATTTAATCAATTCAACTAAAAAATTAATCAATGAGAGAAACGGCCATTGATGTACTTCCATGTAGTTTTCAATTTGATATGCCCACGTCACCAAAACTAAAAAAATCATAATCAAAACAGATAATATGGATGTAAGCATTACAGCTTTAAATCGAATATAAAGCCAATTGTGTTTTACATACTGCCCACTTGCCAATCTACGATTAAAAGAATTAATTAATATATGAAATGCATTGGATGCAAAATAAATGGTTAATAAAAAACCAAATGACAATAATTTAGAATTTTGTTTATTTAAAATTTCAAGAATGGTATCGGCTATTTGTTCATATGTAGCATGAGGCAATATAACAGAAAGTTGCTCAATAAATTGGGTTTTCATCCCGCGGATAGGCAAAAAGGCAATCAAAGTCAATAAGAAAATCAATGCAGGAAAAAGTGCTAGGAAAAAATTAAAACTCAATGAAGATGCTCTAATACTTAAATCTTCTTTGAAAATGGATCGCAAAAAGTATTTTCCAACATCATAAACGCTGTGTCCTTTAAATCCTTTAATGGTGGTACCTTGAAGAAATACTACAATCCGCTTGATTAACCAATGATCTTCAAATACAGCTATTTGTTCAATTCTATTTCCTTTTTCTTTACTCGAAACAGTTTCTGACTCCTCGGAATGGGAATTTTGAAAGCTTCGAATGTTCTTATGAAAAGATTTATAGAATTTGGACACGTTTGGGGATTTTATTCAAAAATAGGGGAGTTATTGAAACGATTTTAAAAATTTTTCTGGCAACCGCATTGGCCGCATAGTTGATTTATTCACAAAGAACATTTCCGTTGTTGCATTGGCTAAATGAATATTGTTTTCGTTGTAAATTTTGTATCTAAAATCACATCTCACATTGGGCTCTCCAACAATTTCAACCGTTATTTTCAAAAGATCGTCGTAGAGTGCGGCTTTAATAAACTCAAACGACATGGACCGAACAGGCATAATTATTCCCTCGTCTTCCATGTCTTTATAGGTAATACCCTTATCTCTCAGGATTTCTGTCCTTGCTTCCTCTAAATACATCGCATAATTTGAGTGATGTACAAATCCCATACGATCGCATTCTGCGTATCGAACTCGGATAAAATGTTCGTAAATCATTATTATATAGTATTTTTTAGCTAATTCAATTCCATTTCACTCAATAGTATTTAAGCCTTTGGCAAAATTATCTTCAATAAATCCACGCATTAACTTTCATTAAATTCGAAATATCAAGATCCATTAATTTCCAATGTTATATTCAATTAACATCTTCACCGATTACCAACTAAATTTAGTTAAAATCTCAAAATAAATTCTTGTTTGGGTTGTTCTTGTCTTAAAAAAAATATGCCCATGTCAAATAAATCGATACTAACGGTAAGTTTGGGAATGTTTTTCATACGCAAGAAGTTTATTTGGTGTTTAGACGTGTTTCTCAAACCATTGACAACAATTATATCATCATTGTTTAAGAACGGTTCAATTTTATCAAATTGAACCCAAAATTCCTTTTCATCAAAAATACTCCAATGAAACAAATACAGGGTAGGTGTATTTAAAACATGATTTTTGATTTCAAGATTCGACAATTCATGATTATCCCAATAATCTTTATTGCACTGTTCTTTCACTCGATTCACTTCACTGTTATAATACTGATAAGATAGTGGACGATTATCCTGTAAAAATGAGTTCAGAATATAATTTGTTTCAATACCAGAACACCAACCAAACTCTCTGATATTACTTACTGAATAATGTATTAAAATCCTATTTAATAAACGACAATATTTAGAAGAAAGAGTATAGTTATCTACAAAGTATGAAATCGATAATTTTTGAATTTTACCTTTACTTTGAATCATTAGAGTACGTTGGTATTCAATTGATTCAACAATACTATCGCCGTTATTGTACAGTACTAAATCGGCAAAATTATAGACAAACGGGGAGTGGATTCCATGTCTGTTCGTGGAATAGACGAAATATCCAACACGATCCAAACATTTACCCAATTTTTCCAGCATCAAAAAATGCTATTTAGCTTGACGAATAATGGCAAGTTCTTTTTTCAATCTTTCCAATTGCTCACTTAATTTCTTTACTTTTTCATCAAATTGCTTTAAAACAGCACTTGCATTTTTTGAATTACTAAAGAAACCTTTGTTATTTTCAATTGTGGCAAGCTCATCTTGAATTTTAGATATGGTATCCCTTAATTTTCTTTCTTCACTTATCAAGCGTTGTTTTCCATCAGCCGACTCAGTCAAACCAGCAACATAACTTCTAACGGTTTTCTCACGTTCAGCATTATTCATGTCGCGAAGAGATTGAAACATAGGATCAATCAATTTTTGATAACGATTATTTAAAGAATGGAATTTTTTACCAGAAACAAATCCAGATTGGTTCCACCGTTGCTGAAGTGCTTTCAAATCATTAAAAGTAAATGACTTATTTTCAGCTGTTGAAAGAGTTTCCAATTCCTTTAAAATTTCTTCTTTTGCCAAAACCGCACCCGATTCACTTTGTTTGCGTTCATCCATCCAAGCTTTTTTTCTTTCAAAGAAAAAGTCAAAAGATTCTCTAAATCGCTTCCAAATTTTTTCATTTTGCTCTTCGGGAACAGGACCAATTTTTTTCCATTCTTCTTGCAACTGAAGCAATGCAGCACTCGTTGCATTATATTCGCTGGAATCTTTCAATTTCTCAGCGCGCTCACATAGCTTTATTTTCAAATCCAAATTGGCTTGCTTGTGAGCATTCAAACCTTTGAAAAACTGTTTTCTCTCAGTGAAAAATGTATTTCGAATGGATTGAAATCGTTCCCAAATTTCTTCATTCTTTTCAGAAGGAACGGGACCAATTTTTTTCCATTCTTCGAATAATAAATCAAGTTCTTGAGCAGCATTCTGCCATTCTTTACCGTTGCTCGGTAAAACAGCAATTAAGGCTTCAGATTTATTAATCAATAGCGTTTTGTTCTCTAAATTCTGTTGTCGCTTCTCATCTTGTGCAGCACGATGAGCTCTAACAGTTTCCATAATTTCATTACTTACCATTTTAAAACGATTCCAAATATCTTCGGAATGTTCTTTCTGAACCGGACCTGTATTTTTCCAGTCTTCGTGGAGCTTATTCAGTGAAACGAGTACTTTTCTTATGTTTTTCTCTTCCTTTAACTGCTCCACTCGTTTTATAAGATCGATCTTGTATTGGAGATTTTTCTCACGATCCAAATCTTTCAATTCATTGAATTTACTTAAATTATCATAAAATCGATCAACCAAAGCTTTATATTGAGCAGACAACTCTTCTTGATATTCTTTTGGAACTGATCGTATTTCGCGCCATTCACGCATTAAATTACGTAATTCCTGCAACGAATTATCTGTCTCTTCGTTATCTACTAACGATTTGATTTTTTCCAAAATACTTTGCTTTGCCCTCAAATTCGCTAATTTCTCTTCTTCTGCACGTTTACGCTCTTCCTCTCTTAACTTTTTGAACTCATTGAAAATTTCTAAAAGTCGCACTTTTAAAGCGTCGGATGCAGGTACAAAATCCTTGGCTTCGTTACCGTCATTTACCCATTGTTGAAGTTGAGCAGGTCTTTCAGCAACACTAATTCGTTCGAATTGTTCCTTTAACGCGTTTAGATTGCTAAATGCAGTTTTAACATCTGCAGTTTGAATCAATGATTCTGCCTCGGCAATAATTTCTTCCTTGCTGAGCTTACTATAAAGATCTTTTCTTGACGTTTCTTCGTCGTGAAGATGAATCAATTTTTCCACTTCATTCAGTTGCTCGTTGTAATTTTCAGCAATGGGGTTCATATGAGTAATAGTTTACTTGTTAAAGATTTTTTTGTAGGAAATATTTTTGTATTCAGATTGAAACAATAATTCTTGTTATAACTGAGTGATCGCAGTTACAATTAGATTCTCACCAATTTTAGTGCATTTACATATTGAAATATAGCGGTTTGTGCAGCTTCTACACCCTTGTGACCGTTTTTTCCACCAACACGATCTAATGCTTGATCTTCATTCAATGTAGTGATCAATCCAAACACACACGGTTTATCGTAGGTCAATCCTACTTGCATGACACCTGATGTAGCTCCACTGCACACATAATCAAAATGTGGAGTATCACCTTTAATTACACAACCTAATGTTATAACCACATCAACCAACGCATCCTTGAATAATTTTTGAGCACCCCAAGGAAGCTCGAAAGCACCTGGTACCGGCAAGATAACCAAATTCTTTTCTTGAACACCCCATCTAAGTAATTCCGACTTTGCACCATCCAACAATTTACTCGTAATGTGCTCATTCCAAATCGCCCATGCGATTCCCACTTTTAATGATTCAATATCGTTAAAACTTTGGGAAAAATCAAAAGATATACTCGCCGTTGACACTATCCACAATTTATTTTAGGGATTCAATTCTCCCAATTTAGCTTTCATTTTATAGACGTATTTGTCTATATCGGAACCTTCTGAAGAAGTAGAATATTTATCAGCAATGATATTATAACAACGAAGAGCATCCTTGTATTCATTTGCCATTTCATAATGAACACCAGCCTTTTTCAAATACATTGCACTGAAATCATTTTCAGCTACACCTGAAGCTCTCTCAAACATTTTTGCTGCATCAACAGTATTGCCTAACTCAGACTCGCACACCGCTTTCATACCCAAAATAGAGGCATTTAAAACTTCATCTCTTGCATCCGTTTTATCCAAATATTTAAGAGCTTCTTTGTGTTTTTTCTCCTTCATTAATGCAATCGATGCCATCAAAGCAGCTTCTTTTCCTTTTTTGGTGTACCAATAATCATCTGCAATTTCAGTAGCAGAAGACAATTTCAATGACTTGCTACCCTTGATAATCACTTGGGTTGAATCGTTTTTGAAGTAATAATATAACGGAGCGAGCTTTTGTCCCGCCTTCTTCTCTTGGGAAGGCAAAAAACTTAGTTTGAAGTACAAAGTACCAGAAACCAATAATATTAAACTCACCAACGAAATGTTGATTACTTTTCTATTTCCTAAATAAAATGACGAAACACTGTTTCTAACCGATAGCCAATTTTCTTTAATGTCCATGTTTTCAGCGGGCGAATATACGAAATAAGTTTTTTTTACAAGTACTTTTTATATGAATCTGTGTAGTGGATTATAATTAATCCATAATGTATGGATAATCGTCTTCAACATAAACATCTTTAAACAGCTCAGAAGCATCTGGAAAAGGAGAATTTTCAGCGAAAACAACGCTCTCATTTACCTCTTCGATGATTTTTTCTTCGATAGCATCTAACTCTGCTTCAGTAGCATATTTTTTTGAAATAATGGTTGATTTTGTTGTTTCAATTGGATCTTTTTCTTTATAGGCCGCCAATTCCTCTTTGGTTCTATAGCTAGCAGGATCGCTCATGCTATGACCACGGTAACGATAAGTTTTGATTTCTAAGAATGTAGGACCATCACCACGACGAGCTCTTTCGCAAGCTTCAGCTATGGCCTCATGCACAGTTTCACATTTCATTCCATCAATTTGAAAACTTGGCATGTCATATGCCGATCCAATCTTATAAATATCCAGCAAATTCGTTGTACGCTGCACACTAGTTCCCATAGCATATTCATTATTCTCACATATAAATATCACGGGTAACTTCCACAACATGGCCATGTTAAATGTTTCATGCAAAGCTCCTTGGCGTGCCGCTCCATCCCCAAAAAAACATACACTTACATTTTTAGTTCCCAAGTACTGCTCAGCAAACCCCATTCCAGCTCCCAAAGGTATTTGAGCCCCAACAATTCCATGTCCTCCAAAAAAGTTTTTCTCTTTTGAAAACATGTGCATACTTCCTCCTTTTCCACCAGAACAACCTGTTGCCTTACCATATAATTCGGCCATTACAGCATTTGCACTCACGCCCATTGCCAATGCATGACCATGGTCTCTGTAGGCAGTTATTACTTTATCATCTGGTGTGATAGCAGACATCATTCCTGCTACCAAAGCTTCTTGTCCGATATATAAATGACAAAAACCCTTTATCTTTTGTTGACCGTACAATTGCGCCGATTTTTCTTCAAAACGACGAACCAACATCATGGTTTTGTACCAATTTAAATAGGTTTCTTTGTTAAATTTCATATAGTTGTTGATTGGGATCGCGAAGATAATAAGAGATATTTCACAAATTCAATTTGTTCAGGAAAAAATTACTCAAGTATTAAATTTTGTCCTCAATATTTTTCACTTTGTCTTTAATCATGCCTATTTCCCTTTGAATTACTCGTAATGCAGGACCTATTTCGTCTGTTTTGGGAGAAGTGGGCTCTTCAAATTTGGGATTGATATAATTTACGAATTTCCAAATTTCCAAAATATCTTGAACTTTTACAGAATAAGGACTGTACGCAGTATTTGTGCTGCAAAGAAGAAAACTGCCATCCTCTTCAATTCTGTTGTAAAGAATTTTGAATACTATACCTTCGTCTTGAGTAACTATTATATATGGATGACCATTTTTAACATGATTCCAATCTTGTAAATATTCGCCGGTTACGAATGCACCATCAACTACCGGAGGCATACTATCACCAGAAATAGGAAATGTTCTATATTTTTTGTTGGGAGATAAAAACGGCAAATTAAATGCTGGGAGTACTTTAATGTAACTAGGATCAGCATATCCCGATGTATATCCGGCTTTTGCTTTTACGGGAACCAACTCGATATTATCTACATTTTCAGAATTAACAGTGGTTGCTAAAATCCGAATCTTACCCCCAGATAAATCAACATCAAATCCTTTATCCAACTCCAACAACTTACTTTCAGGCAACTTTGATAAATCCAATCGAACCAATTTATCTATATTGATTTGAAAAAAATCCGACAGTTTTAGTAATATCGTTAAGCCCGGTTCTGCAACCCCGTTTTCGTAACTGTTGTAAGCTGAACGAGTAATATTCAAAAGTCCTGCAACTTCTTCCTGACTTCTTTTTTTGCGCTTGCGCAATAACTTTAAATTTTCCTTGAGAAACATAATGTCAAATTACTTATCAACTATTTGGCATGTAAATTAACAATATATTTTTTATATTTCAAAAAATGAAAGGCAAATTGTTTTAAATTTAATGGAATTAAACGTACTTTGTGGAGATGAATTACTGGTTGATTAAGTCTGAACCATTCAAATATAGTTGGGATCAATTCGTAAAAGATCAAATTACATTTTGGGATGGAGTAAGAAACTATCAAGCTAGAAACAATCTACGAAATATGAAAGTAGGAGATTGGTGTTTGTTTTATCATTCCAATGAGGGCAAAGAAGTAGTAGGAATCGCTGAAGTGGTAAAGGAATCTTATCAAGACCCAACAACTCCCAACCCAAACTGGGTGGTAGTGGATGTGAAACCCATAAAAAAACTTTTTCAACCTGTATCTTTGGAGCAATTAAAAAGCGATTCTCGTTTAAGTAATTTGGGGTTAATACGTCAACCCCGATTGTCCGTAATCGATATTTCAAAGGATCAATTTAATATTATATTAGAACTCGCGAATGAAAAGTAATCAATCGAAGCTTTTAATGAGTCCTTTGAAAGGACAAACAATTTTAAAACGATTTGCGCTACAAATTGTTGAAAAACACAAAAACAACTCCCATCTTGCAATCATAGGTTTACAACCTCGAGGCATTGAACTTGCAAGAATTATCCATAAGCATATTTGTGATCTTTCAAATCAATCCATATTTTTTGGTGAATTGGATCATACTTTTTTCAGAGACGACATTGGCCGGGGAAACATTCACATCCCAAAACCTTCCAAAATAAACTTTTCAACTGAAGGTAAAACCATCATCCTTGTAGATGACGTACTTTACACGGGTAGAAGCGTTCGCTCAGCAATCGATGCTATAATGAGTTTTGGTAGGCCTTCGCAAATTGAATTGTTGGTTTTAGTTGATCGAATACATGAACGCGAATTGCCGATAAAACCAGATTATGTTGGTGTTTCAATCGATTCTAGAAGCACTCAATCCTATGTAAATGTGGAATGGAACAATGATGAACTCAATGTTTGGCTATTTGAAAACCTATCTAATGACTAATCACCCGTTTAATCACCTTTTGGGCATAAAAGGAATGACTGCTCAACAAATTTATTCAATATTTGAAACCGCAAAAGGCTTTCATCAACTTCTTCAAGCACCTGTAAAGAAAACACCTGCATTAAGAGATATCACCATAGCCAACCTGTTTTTTGAAAATTCTACAAGAACGCGAGTTTCATTTGAATTAGCAGAAAAACGACTCGGTGCTGATGTGATTAATTTTTCATCTTCTTCCTCAAGTGTAAAAAAAGGCGAGACACTAATTGATACCGTCAATAACATCTTAAGTATGAAGGTGGATATGGTTGTGATGCGTCATCCAGCACCAGGCGCTTGCAAATTCCTATCCAAACACATTCAAGCACAGATTGTAAATGCCGGAGATGGTACTCATGAACATCCTACACAAGCGTTATTGGATGCCTTTTCAATGAGTCAAAAACTGGGCGATTTACAGGGCAAGAAAATTGTGATTGTTGGCGATATAAAACATTCAAGAGTGGCGTTAAGCAATATCTACTGTTTGCAATTATTGGGTGCTGAAGTTATGGTTTGCGGACCATCAACGTTAATTCCAAAACACATTGAATCATTGGGAGTTAAAGTATCGCATAATCTTGATGAAGCTTTGAAATGGGCCGATGTTGCTAATATGTTAAGAATTCAATTGGAACGTCAAGATGAAAGATATTTTCCATCCATACGAGAATATTCAAAACTCTTTGGATTGACAATGAATCGATTAAACGAGGCCAATCCTGAACTCATTATTATGCATCCAGGACCAATTAACCGAGGGGTAGAAATAAGTTCAGAGGTGGCCGATAGTAATAAAAGTATTATATTAGAACAAGTTGAAAATGGTGTTGCTATTCGTATGGCCGTTCTGTTTCTCCTTGCACAAAAATCTTTGTAATGAACCCAATATTAGTTGAATTAAGAAGAGCTGGTGTTTTAGAAAGTTTTCACAGAGGCGTTATCTGTGTAGTAGATGAAAACAATCAAATTGTATATTCAAAAGGAGATATACAACAAGTTTGTTATCCCAGAAGTGCAATGAAGTTTTTTCAACACATACCACTAATTACTTCAGGTGTATTTGAAAAATACAGATTTACACTTGAACAACTGGCTGTAATGTGTGGGTCGCACAACGGTGAAAATTCACACACCTCTGTAGTAAATTCCATATTGGAATCCATAAGTTTAGACGAATCGTTTCTTAAATGTGGCGCACAACCTCCCGCATTGAAAAAAGATTACCATCTTTTGATAAAAGAAAACAAAGAACCGAAACCCATACATAATAATTGCAGTGGCAAACACGCGGGATTTTTAGCTTGGTCGGCATACAATAAACAAGATATCGATTCTTATTTATCTCCAAGCCATCCATTACAATTGGAAATTAGAAATGTTGTTGCACAGTTTTATGAAATTCAGCCCGATGATTTATTATTGGGTATGGATGGTTGCAGCGCACCAACTTTCGCAATGCCTGTTTTGAATCAAGCCATTGCCTTTAAAAATTTAGTTGCACCTCCAACGCATTTTTCCGATGAAATAAAAAATGCCGCTCAACAAATTGTGTCAGCCGTTGCTAAATTTCCAGAAATGGTAGCTGGAAGTCAGCGCTATTGCACCGATTTAATGAAAGTAACAAATGGCAGAATTATTGGTAAAACTGGTGCCGATGGCGTTTATTGTTTAGCAGTTCCACATAAAAAATGGGGCATAGCAATCAAAATTGATGACGGGAAAATGGGGCCACAATATCAAGTAGCACAAGAATTGTTAATTGCACTTCAATTATTATCCTCCGATGAAGTTTCAGCTCTAGAGAAATACCATGAGTTTGAAATGAAGAACTTTGCTGGAAATATAACTGGGTCTTCTGTAGTTGTAAACGTATAATTTACCCAAAAACTTATTATTTAGTTTAACGCTAAATATAACGTTCCAAATTATAACTACACGATATCATTAAAATTAAAATTAAAATTAATCTCAAACTCACAAACATGAAATTAGTGCGAATTCTTGGATTGCTGATTTGCTTTTTACTAACTACAAATGCAGTAGCACAAAACCGACTTATCAAACCCCTGTCGCATATTGAAGATCGCATGATTGCTTTAGATCCAACCTTGATTGAAAGTTTTCGTTACAATAATCAGAACCTCGAATTGATGTCAGAGTTATTGAATAAAGAAGAGCAAATTTATTCCGATATTTCAATTAAAAATAGAGGATTAGACCCAAAGAGTTTTTTTCGTAAATACAGCCCCGAATATTTTATTCATAACGTAAAAATTGAAATTCTTTCAAAGAATCCACAAGTTAAAAAAAACAACCTTCAAAAAATCCAAGATTTGGGTTTTTTAAACAATCCTTTTAGATTTTATTCTTGGCATGGTGAAGACAATCAAGACTATATTGTTGTAAATCCGGTCCTTGACATGTCATTCACCCCCAATTTTTCTTCTTTTTCAAATACTTTGATGAACGGAAAAGGGTTGGAGGTTTTTGGACAAATCGGACCCAAAATTGCATTTCACACAACAGCATTGGACTACCAACTGAGTCCCTTAAATTCAATAAATGAATATCGCAAAAACAATCGAGTTCTGCCTGGAAACGGATTTTACAATACCAATTTTGTTGGTTTTCTGGACTATTTCTATGCAACCGGTTATGTAAATGCCCTATTATCCGAAAAGAAATCCAGGATGAATCCGAAAAATACGATTTATTCTATTCATACTACTTTTGGACACGACAAACAATTTATTGGTTCGGGATTTAGAAGTTTAATTTTATCCAATTTTGCAGCTCCAAGTTTGTTTTTGCAGTTGAATTATCGATTAGGTCCATTCAAGTATCAAAACCTTTTCAAGGAATTGGTTCGAGATCTAACCAAAGATACATTTAAAACCTACAACAAAAAGTATCTTGCCATGCACCGAGGTGCACTTGAATTCAAATCCATTGGCTTAGAATTGGGAGTATCAGAATCCATCATTCATTACCGGGGAGATAATTCTTTCGATTTAAATTACTTGAATCCCATCATTTTTTATCGCGGAATTGAGCGGGAATTAGGTTCAAGTGATAATGCCTTAATTGCTTTGGATTTTACATTCAAACAAAAGAAATTCAATATTTACGGTCAACTGTTATTGGATGAATTCAATACCAATTATTTACTAACCAATAGACAACATTCCTACAACAAGTTTGCCTACCAAATAGGAGGGTATTTTAGTCCTCAAATTAAAACAATCAAACAAAGTTACTTTCAGATTGAATGGAATTCTGTTCGCCCATACACGTATTCACATTATACTGCCAGCAATTACGCACATTATGGTCAGGCATTGGCGCATCCTTTAGAAAGCAATTTTCGCGAGTTCGTTTTTCGGACTTTCATCATACCAGATAAGTTTAGGAAAATATCTGTAAAAAATACGCTAATTATTTACAACAAGGGGTTGAACATCGGGAAAGACAACTACGGAGGAAACCTCAGAAATAATTATCAAAAAGCGGTGAATTTAAATTCGGCTCCAATGCTGCAAGGCAATTTGTTAAATGGAATTAACAATCAACTGGTAATAAAATACTTAGCTACAGAAGGTCTTCATTTAGAAGGCATTTTCAATTACGAAAGTCAAAAAGGTGCTATTAATAGCTCTTTCCGTTATCTTGGAATTGGACTTCGTTGGAATTTTATGGAATCAAAAGATACCTATATTTTGTAAACCAAAACATCATTTTTATACCATTGTAGTTACCCAATTTACTAAATTATTCCACAAAAAAACCGTTAATTTCATTTGAAATTAACGGTCATTTTCTGAATATTATTTTGGTTTAATCTATTTTTCTAAAAATTCTATCCCAACGAATCCCTTTTACATCGTACAACATATTATTGCCTTGTATGTTGGGTTCGCCTAATTCATTAATATTTATTACTTTTTTCAATGAGAAGAACGTAAATAACGGTTTGCCCAAAATGTGATCTTCAGGAACATATCCCCAATAGCGCGAATCACTGCTATTATATCGGTTATCGCCCATCATCCAATAATAACCCAACTTGAATGTGTATTTTTTGATTTCTTTTCCACTGCCGCCTTGAGTATAAAACTTACCGCCTTGCTCCACAATATTGCCTTTTTCATAAACATTGATTGCCGCTTTAAACCAATCCCAATTCGCCTTGGTTAATTCTATGGTTTCTCCTCTTTTGGGAAGATAGAACGGACCGTAATTATTCAAATCCCATTTGTGTTTTAAGTAAGTTGTATTTGCCGTATCAGGGAACAAATGACGGTCATATCCCTCGTCAACAACATCTTCAAAAACCGCTGCAACCAGTTCATCTTTCTTTATTTCTTTGATATTATCTGGCCATGTATATATATGATATGGTATTAACATTTGACCCGCTTTTTGGGTACTTTTGAGGATTTCTGGTGCCACGCGATACGGAATGGTAAAATCGCCAAGATTGTGTTCCAGTAGAAAATCTTGCGTCAAATAATCCTTCATCAATAACAAATAACGCTTTTGCTGTTTGTCAACAACTGGAAGTGGTTTATTGTTAATATACACTTGCCCTTTTCTTATAAAAACAGAATCTCCCGGAATGGCTATGCATCTTTTGACATAATTATCCTTCTTGTCTGTGGGAAACCCTTCATCAGCTGGCCAGTTAAACACGATAATATCGTTGTTTTTAATGGTGTACCAACCCGGCAAACGCATGTATGGAAATTCAACCAAATCTGTATAGGCCTTGATACCGGCAATTTCTTTGGGCGCCAATACAGGAACCGATATGGGTGTCATAGGAATCCGCATACCTATATTGGTTCTGCTAACCACTAAATGATCTCCCACCATCAAATTAGATTCCATAGATGGGGTAGGGATTTGATACAAATCAAAAAATAAGGCCCTCATTCCACCTGCCACGTAAACTGCGAATAAAATGGCATCTGCCCATTCTCTAGATGCTGATGATTTATTCAAATTCTCTTTTCTCCACGTTTTTTCACCCGCTTTGCCTTCAAATTTCAATGATTTATCAAATAAAAGATAGGGGAAATAAGCAAAAGTGAGTATAATTCCAACTGCTTGTTCCCAGAATTTATTTTTGCCAAAACTACGCAACAAATCCAATTTTATATTAAAACTAAACAAAATGTTCAACCCTGGAATCACCATGCCAATCATATACCATTTTGGTCGACCTACCAATTGAATCCAATACCACCAATTCAATATGGGTATCCAAGCCAAGATAGAATTAATTCCAGCAAGTCTAAACATTTTTGATAGGCCTGCACGGGTTAAAATAAAAGCGGTTGACCAAATGGCCAGAAATATGGAAAGATTGTAACTATTCATTTATCAGTTAAAATAAATTTTGATGCTCAAATTAACGCTTTTTAAGTGGAAAGTCATATACTCAACATGTTCGACATGTTAAATATCCCTTTTTTATCGACCAACCATTCAGAAGCGAATACAGCTCCCATTGCAAATCCCAATCTATTTTTTGCATCATGACGAATTTCAATTGAATCCACTTCACTTTCATATTTTACTATATGTGTTCCTGGAACTTCCGGCACCCGTTCAACCAATATCGGCAATTCACCATCATTATTTGCTCGATTCGTATGGTTAAAACTAATTTCATCGGAATTATCCGTTAAAACCCAATTATCAATTACATCCATTTGATGAATAATCCCTTCAGCTAACGAAATTGCCGTTCCCGATGGAGCATCCTTTTTTTCTGTGTGGTGAATTTCTGTCATACTAACGGAGTACTTTTGTGGATTCATAAGCTTTGCCAATACTTTGTTAATCTGAAAAAACAAGTTAACACCAATGCTGAAATTGGTTGCATAAAACAGCGATCCATTGTTATTTAGGACATATTCTTTAACCAAATCGAATTTATCATACCAACCTGTTGTACCAACAACAATAGGAATATTCAAATTCACTGCGTGTTTTATGTGAGAAACCGCAAGTTCAGGAGAAGTAAATTCAATTGCTACATCTACATCAATTTCTGAAATTTTATCAAAAGGTTGATCTGCATCAAAACGATGTGTTACATGATGTCCTCGTTCAATACAAATTTTTTCGATGGTTTTACCCATTTTCCCGTAACCAATAAGTGCAATTTTCACATCACAAATTTAGTTGTATGCTTCATAAAAATTCACTCAAGGTTTTTAAATCCATTAAAATTTCAGTTTTTTGTAAAACAAATCAAATGCGAAAACACAGATTAAAGCTAATTATTTCAACAGGTTTAGTATTACTATCAGGCATGCTTTGGATTTTTTTTGTTCAAAAAATTCAATTGGACCCCATTGAAAGTCAAAAACAACCTCAAACTAAACAATTCCTGAAAATTGAAAAAGGGTGGAGTAATGAACATTTGAATCAATATGTTAACGACAACTTAAATTTATATTTCCCATTCGGCATATCTTTTTGGTTGAAATTTTTGAATTACAATCTATCTCCAAGTAAAATAGAATTAAAATCAAATGAAACTGCATTCAACCTGATAAAGAAAATTTACCAAAACAGGAATCAAACTGTAAACTTAATCATTCATTCAAGTCATTTCAAAGAAGGATTTACCAAATCGATTTGCAGTCAAACTAGTATTGACCAATGGGATATTGATTCATTTCTGAATAAGGAAAATACTATCGATAATCAAAAAATAACACCCCAGAATTGGCCTATTTATATTGTTCCAAACACATACAACATTCATTACAATATTTCAGTCGATGCCTTCTTTAAACGCATGGTGATAGAATCTTCACATTTTTGGAATAACGAAAGAACAAACAAACTCCAACAACAAAAATTAACTCAAACTGAAGCTGTTATTATTGCAAGTATCGTTGAAAAAGAAAGCAGCAAAGTGGATGAATATATCAACATAGCAGGCGTTTACATAAATCGTTACAGAAAAAATATGAAGCTTCAAGCCGATCCAACCATTGTATTTATCAAAGGAAAGGCGGAACGGGTGCTTAAGGAAGACACGAAAATCGATTCACCTTACAACACATATTTATATCAGGGGTTACCACCTGGTCCTATTTGCATACCGTCTATTCAAGCTATAGATGCAGTTTTGAATTACACCAATCACAATTACCTTTATTTTTGTGCTAAATCAGATTTTTCCGGATATCACGATTTTGAATCGGATTATTCACGTCACCTGCAAAATGCACGACAATTTCATGCCGCATTAAATAAAACAAATTGAAAACAAATCATTCCTACACACAAAAAACCAATATTTCAGAAATTAACATAAGACTTTAGAATACTTTTATCCCAAATTTCATTACATCAATTGTTTAATAATTGAAAATAATGGTTTGAATTGGTCAAGCCTTGTTTTATTCCTTTACGATTTTCATTGTGGTCTTGCAATTCGAGTTCAATCCCCAAACATTCACAATATAAACACCTTTATTTAATTCACTCAATGAACAAACCCGACCGGTTTCTTCAATAGACTTAACCAACTTTCCTGAAAAATCCCATACAAGAACTCGCTTCAAATCTTGATTTGCTTTGATTAATGAGTTATTTTGGTCAAAATAAGCATTAAATGGAGCGGTTTCTAATTTTTCCGAGCTATTTGTGGGACTTTCGGTCAACTTCGCGCTTTTGGTGGCAACAAAATCGCCATTGTCGTTATTATTGGAATTCGCAATAACACTCGCGGTGTACATGTTGATATCACCCGTTCCAGCAGCTGGAGATGTCCAATCTATGGTCCAAGTAGCACTTTGTGATGAAGTTGCTGGAGATGTGTGTCCCCAAATTTGAGCTTGTCCCGCATTATAAACGGAAGTTTTCGAAGGGGCAGTACCGTAAGTACCCACTTTTTGATTACTCGAATTCATAGCAGTAAATTGAAATCCATATTTAGAGGAGTTTCCAGTTGCAGTTACTGTAATTTTGTATTGAGTATTGGGGATGTAAGTGGTGACGAGATTTCCATTTAAATCTTTTACAACAATATCCACAGATCCACTAACTTGGGCATTAGAATGACAACCAGAACAATTCCCTGAGCTACCAGGACTACCAGTTCTATTTCCACCCGGGCCTGAAGAATTCGAAGAAAGGATTAGATAAATCGCAATTAAACTTACAGTTACAAAGGTAATTTTTCTTAATTTCATAAGTATTTTTATGTTGATATCTACAAATTTAGACGCTTTGAGTATTTTTTTTGAAATATTCGAAAAAATTTGAACAATTCATCGGTTGCGTTGTATTATTTTTGTTGCGAATCATGAACAATCCAGAAAGTTATTTGCCTATTCTCATTCAGTTGGGATTTTCTATTGGTTTTGTTGTTTTGGCTTTGACCTTATCACAATTTTTAGGGCCAAAACGTAAAACCAAACAGAAAAATGAGAGTTTCGAATGCGGTATTGAGAGCCAAGGAGATGCGAGATTTCCTGTTTCTGTTAAATATTTTCTTTCTGCCATTCTTTTCGTTTTATTCGACGTAGAAGTGGTTTTCTTTTATCCTTATGCAGTTAACTTTAAGGAAATGGGTTGGGAAGGTTTCTTAGCAGTAGTGTCGTTTGTGGCATTCTTCTTAACTGGGTTTATTTACGTTTGGAAAAAAGGGGCCCTTGAATGGGAAAAATAATTCATATCACATGGTAAAAATTGAAAAAGCACCAGAAGGAATCGAAGGACAAGGTTTTTTTGCCACATCTTTCGACAAGGTTATCGGTTTGGCACGCGCTAATTCACTATGGCCTTTGCCATTTGCAACATCATGTTGTGGAATTGAATTTATGGCCACCATGGGGTCAAACTACGACTTAGCGCGTTTTGGTTCAGAAAGAATGAGTTTCTCTCCAAGACAAGCAGACTTGTTAATTGTGGCAGGTACAATCTCCAAGAAATTGGGACCAGTGTTAAAACAAGTGTACGATCAGATGGCAGAACCCAAGTGGGTGCTTTCAGTTGGAGCATGCGCTTCTAGTGGTGGTATTTTCGACACATACAGCGTTTTACAAGGAATAGACAATGTCATTCCTGTAGATGTATATGTGCCTGGTTGTCCTCCAAGACCAGAACAAATCATAGAGGGAATTCTCAAGATACAAGAATTAGCTAAAAACGAAAGTCTTCGTCGTAGAAATTCAGACGAATACAAGAGAATGTTGGAAAGTTATAACATAGAAACTGCATAATCGAATGTCGCAAGATTTTTTAAATAAATCCATAGAATTGATTAGAAACCTTGTCAATGATGAAGTTCAATTTGAAATGGATAAATACAACCAACCCGTCGTTGTTATTCCAGCCACTGCGATTCATGTGGTGATCAAAGGGCTGAATCAGAATTTAGGTTATACCTATCTCAATGATTTGACAGGTGCTCATTATCCATTAAACAAAGAAAATGAGTTTCAAGTAATTTATCATATTCACAATTTACTTGAGAATGTTCGCCTCCGAATCAAGGCGAATCTTTCGAAGGAATCCAATAAAATTCAATCCATTTCCGACATTTTTTCTGGCGCAAATTGGATGGAACGTGAAACTTTTGATTTTTTTGGGATTGAATTTTTAGGGCATCCAAATTTAACCCGAATATTAAATATGGACAATATGGACTATCATCCGATGCGTAAAGAATATGCATTGGAAGATGAGACTCGTAAGGATAAAAACGATACTTTTTTTGGGAGATGAGCGAATTAGAAAAATTAAACCAACAAATTTATACAGGTAGTTCAGAAACCATCGATGGTGAAATCGCTACCCTGAATTTAGGTCCAACACATCCTGCTACGCACGGAATTTTCCAAAATGTACTTAAGGTAGATGGTGAGAGAATTTTACATGCCGAACAAACCGTTGGATATATTCATAGAGCATTTGAAAAACTGGCAGAAAGAAGACCATTTCATCAAATTACCCCCATCACAGATCGATTGAATTATTGTTCGTCGCCTATAAACAACATAGGTTGGCACATGACCGTTGAGAAATTAATTGGGGCTGAAATACCTAAAAAAGTTGATTACATGCGTGTTATCGTCATGGAATTGGCCAGAATTGCCGACCATCTAGTATGTAATTCAGTTATTGGTGTTGATACAGGGGCTTTAACTGGCTTCACATACATGTTTCAACAACGTGAAAAAATCTACGATCTATACGAAGAAATTTGTGGCGCTCGTTTAACCACCAACGTTGGTCGAATTGGCGGATTTGATCGAGATTTTAGTCCTAAATTTTACGACTTGTTACGCGCATTTTTGAAGGAATTCCCAAAACATTTTGATGAATACTCCAATATGTTGGAGCGAAATCGAATTTTCATGGATCGTGTTATTGGTGCAGGACCTATTTCAGCTGAAAGAGCATTGAATTACTCTTTTGCTGGTCCCAACTTAAGAGCAGCAGGTGTAGATTACGACGTTCGGGTTCAAAATCCTTATTCAAGTTATCAAGATTTTGATTTTAATATACCTATAGGGTCTGACGGTGATACATACGACCGATTCATGGTACGTCAAAATGAAATTCGTGAGAGTTTAAAGATTATTCAACAGGCTTTAGACCATATGCCTTCAGGTAGCTACCATGCAGACCTTCCATCGTTTTATCTTCCCCCGAAAGAAGAGGTATATTCCTCGATGGAAGCGCTTATTTACCATTTTAAAATCATCATGGGTGAAACTCCAATACCTGCAGGCGAAGTGTATCATGCCGTTGAAGGTGGAAACGGAGAGTTAGGATATTATTTGGTTTCCGACGGAGGAAGAACCCCATACAGATTGCATTTCAGAAGACCTTGCTTCATCTACTACCAAGCATATCCCGAAATGATCAAAGGTGCATTATTGAGTGATGCCATTTTAACCATGAGTAGTATGAACGTAATTGCAGGTGAGTTAGACGCTTAATTAACATTGAAGGACGTGGAAGAAAATAAACAAATCGAATTCCCTAAAGAACTACTTGATGAAGTTCAAAGAGTTATAGCTTTGTTTCCTGAGGGAAAACAAAAAAGTGCATTAATACGTGTTTTACACATTGCACAAGCTCATTTTGGATGGCTATCTGCTGATGTAATGGATTATGTAGCAAGATTACTACATATACAGCCCATTGAAGTATATGAAGTAGCTACGTTTTACAGTATGTATGATACCCAAAAAGTGGGAAAGGTAAAATTAGAGGTGTGCAGAACGGGTCCTTGTATGATTGAAGGTGCTGAAAAAATCATCTCATACATCGAAAAGAAATTAGGAATCAAAGAAGGTGAAACTACTGCCGACGGTATCTTCACACTCAAAGCCGTTGAGTGCTTGGGCGCATGTGGATATGCTCCTATGTTGCAAGCGGGTGAAAAATACCATGAACATTTAACTGAAGAGAAAGTGGATGCGTTAATCGAACAATACAAAAACCATCCATCGGCTAATTATATGGGACAGAACAATGACTAGGAAATTATTACTTGCAAACGACCATATTGAAGGTATTCAATCCTACGATGTTTATCGTAAAAATGGGGGATACGCAGCAGTTGAAAAGGCATTCAAAACAATGTCGCCCGACGATATTGTTGAGGAGGTGAAGAAATCCGGTCTTAGAGGTAGGGGCGGTGCTGGTTTTCCTACTGGTATGAAATGGAGCTTTTTAGCTAAACCAGAGGGGGTTCCTCGTCATTTATTGTGTAATGCCGATGAATCTGAGCCTGGCACATTTAAAGATCGATATTTGATGGAAAAAATTCCACATTTATTGATTGAAGGAATGATTTTATCATCCTATGCACTAGGGGCAAATCAATCGTACATTTACATCCGTGGTGAATACATGTATGTTTTGAGAATTCTTGAAAAAGCAATTCAAGAAGCATACAATAACGGCTGGCTAGGAAAAAATATTCAAGGAAGTGGTTTTGACTTAGATTTAGCAGTATCTCCAGGTGCAGGAGCTTACATCTGTGGAGAGGAAACCGCTTTGATTGAAAGTTTAGAAGGTAAACGGGGAAATCCACGTATGAAGCCGCCGTTTCCTGCAGTGCAAGGATTATGGCAAAGGCCTACAGTGGTAAACAACGTAGAAACCATTGCTGCTGTTGTTCCAATTGTAAACGAAGGCGGTGATGCATATGCTTCTATCGGTATAGGACGATCAACTGGGACAAAATTAATTTCTGCTTCAGGTAATATCAACAAACCAGGCGTTTACGAAATAGAATTAGGTGTAAGTGTAGAAGAATTTATTTATTCTGATACTTATTGTGGTGGAATAAAAAACGGTAAAAAACTCAAAGCTTGTGTTCCTGGTGGATCTTCCGTTCCTATTTTACCTCATTATTTGGTTTGCAAAACAGCTGAAGGAAACGATCGTTTAATGACTTACGAAAGTTTAGCTGACGGGGGTTTTGCTACGGGCTCTATGTTGGGTTCAGGTGGTTTTATTGTTTACGATGAAGATCAGTGTATTGTTCGTAATACCTGGAATTTTGCTCGTTTTTATCATCATGAGTCTTGTGGTCAATGTTCACCATGTAGAGAAGGTACAGGATGGATGAAGAAAGTTCTTCATAATATTGAAACTGGTAAAGGTAAAATGGAAGACATCGATTTGCTTTGGGAGATTCAACGTAAAATTGAAGGAAACACTATTTGTCCTTTAGGTGATGCTGCAGCTTGGCCTGTAGCAGCTGCTATTCGCCATTTCCGTGAAGAATTTGAATGGCATGTTAGAGAACCTAAATTATCTCAAGAGAGAAATTACGGTTTAGTTAGTGAAAAAAAGTTTGAGAACGTTAACGTATAAATTCAATGACTGAAGAAATTCAAAAGTTTACAGTTACCATTGATGGAGAATCCATTCAAGTGGCACCTGGTACAACCATATTGAATGCAGCGCGTCAAATTGGTGGTAAAATAGTACCACCAGCGATGTGCTACTATTCGAGTTTAAAAGGGAGTGGCGGGAAATGCCGCACCTGCCTAGTAGAAGTTTCCAAAGGTTCTGAAAAAGACCCAAGACCCATGCCTAAACTAGTTGCAAGTTGTAGTACCACGGTGATGGATGGCATGGAAGTAAAGAATATTACAAGTCCTAAAGTTTTAGATGCTAGAAAAGGAGTTGTTGAATTTTTACTTTTGAATCACCCATTAGATTGTCCCGTTTGCGACCAAGCAGGAGAGTGTCATCTACAAGACTTGGCATTTGAGCATGGTGTGGCAAAAACTCGCTATGAATTCAAACGAAGGGAGTTTGAAAAAGTGGATATTGGAGAATATATTAAACTCCACATGACTCGTTGTATTCTTTGTTATCGTTGTGTTTACACCGCTAATCAATTAACAGATTCACGAGAACATGGCGTATTAAAACGCGGTGATGCTGCTGAAATTGGAACATTCATTGAAAAAAATTTAAAGAACGATTTCATAGGCAACGTGATTGATGTTTGTCCTGTAGGTGCATTAACAGACAAAACATTCCGTTTTAGAAGCCGAGTTTGGTACACTAAGCCAGTGGATGCCCATTGTGAATGTTCTAAGTGCTCAGGTAAAGCTGTTTTGTGGATGATAGGCGATGAAATAGCTCGAGTTACTGCTAGAAAAGACCAATATGGAGAAGTAAAAGAATTCATTTGTAACGAATGTCGTTTTGATAAAAAAGATGTAGCGAAATGGAATATTGAAGGACCAAGAAAAATTAGTCGCCATTCTGTTATATCCGCAAATCATTACGAACAACCCATTCCCGAACATACCACATTATTGAATAAAGCATAAAAATGGATAGTGCATTATTATTAGAAAAAACGCTATTGGTCTCTATTTTAACTTTGGTTACTTTGGGGATTGCTGCATATTTGACATACGGAGAGCGGAAAGTTGCTGCTTTTTTTCAGGATCGATTAGGTCCCAATCGAGCTGGTATTTATGGAGTTTTTCAACCATTAGCCGATGCGGGCAAGCTGTTTTTTAAAGAAGAATTGATTCCCCAAAGAGCCGAAAAATGGTTATTCATTTTGGGTCCGGCCGTAGCTATGATTACAGCAACCATTACAAGTGCAGTCATTCCCTGGGGTACTGAATTACCCATTGGAGATCGCATTGTACGATTACAAGTAGCTGATGTTAATATTGGTGTTCTATATATCATGGGTGTAGTTTCGGTAGGTGTTTATGGCATCATGATTGGAGGGTGGGCTTCAAACAATAAATACGCTTTGTTCGGTGCAATTCGTGCGAGCGCACAGATGATATCCTATGAATTGAGTATGGGATTATCATTGATTGCTGTGATTATGATGAGTGGAACATTAAGCCTTCGCGAAATTGTAGATCAACAACACGGAATGAATTGGAATATCTTCTATCAACCGCTAGGATTTATCATATTTTTCGTTTGTGCTTTGGCAGAAACCAACCGTGCACCTTTCGATTTAGCAGAATGTGAAACTGAGCTTATTGGTGGATATCATACGGAATACTCTTCCATGAAGTTAGGATTCTATCTTTTCTCCGAATACATCAATATGTTTGTGTCTAGTGCTTTGATGGCAAGTGTTTATCTCGGAGGATATAATTTCCCGGGTATGGATTCCATTAGTAATCCCACAATTCTAGGTATTGCCCAAATAATCGTAATGTTCTCTAAAGTGTTCTTCTTCATTTTTGTCTTTATGTGGATTCGATGGACATTACCACGATTCAGATACGATCAATTAATGCACTTAGGATGGAAATCATTAATACCTTTGGCCATTTTCAATTTGATTGCTACAGGAGCTATAATGCTTGCTTTCGGATGATTATATCAATGACTTTCAATCAATTATAAGGTTTATTTAAACTCATAATTGAATCAACTTCAATATACTATTTACTATTCCAACTACTTAAACAATTGGTTTAAGTAGTTGGAATAAGTGCAATATAAGTTTCCATTAATTCTACAACTTCTTCAGAAAGAATTACAAATAACTCTTTGAATCGGGCATATTTACTTAAATCAAATATTCAGGCAATTTAATACAATAGATTACCTATCAAAAACATAGCCAAATAATTAGCTATGGAGTTGACCCATATTGTATTTTAGGTTTAAACAATTGGATGTACATCTTTTCGGGATTCAATCCATTACATTCATTCAGTTTAGTTGATTTGAAAATGTTCGATCACTTTCTCCATTGCAATTCCTCGACTGCCTTTCACATAAACGTTACGACTCCTTACTGGATGCGTATCCAACCACGCCAATAACGATTCTACGGAATCAAAACAATAGGGATATGATTTGCATGCATTTTTAAATTCGCTACCTACTAAAAAAAGTTCATCAAATCCTAAATTTGAAGCGAATTCAAATACATCCAAATGCTCTGATTCACTACTATCACCCAATTCCAACATGTCGCCGAGTAAAGCAGCCTTAGATCCTGCTAATGTTGCGAAACTCTGCAACCCTGCTTGCATGGAGCTTGGATTTGCATTGTAGGCATCTAAAAACACGTTGTAATTGGTGAAATTTAGCCATTGACTTCGATTGTTTTTAGGTTCATACATGCATACTGCTTGAATACTTTTGTTCAAATCCAATTCGAATATTACCGAAATACTTAACGCTGCTAAAATATTGTAAACATTATATTTACCTCCCAGTTTGGATCGGAACGTTCCTAACAGTTTTTCATTCAAATACAATTTGAATTTTAAATTGGGCATTTCCTCCAATATTTCGGCGTATAAATTCGCCTTTGAATGAATGATACTGTAAGTAAAAGGATTCTCAAATCGTTTACTCATGGATTGCAGCCACTCGTCATCTAAATTTATGGCCACTTTACCCTTCGAGCGAATAAGTTGCATATACAATTCACTCTCCTCCTTTGCTACTGATTCAATTGATCCGAATCCTTCGAGATGCTCTTTACCAATATTGGTAATTAACCCAGCATTCGGTTGAAATAAATCGCATAAATACGACATCTCACCAGGATGATTCGTTCCTAATTCCACTATTCCAAAATCCGTATTTTCATCGAACGACAATAACGTCATCGGAACACCAATATGGTTATTTAAATTTCCTTTGGTTGCCTTAGTAGAATATTGCTCTTGAAATATTGCTGTTAGTAATTCTTTGGTTGTGGTTTTACCATTGGAACCACCGATGGATATTAATTGTATTTTCCCTTTGAGTTTACTTGCATGAAGTTTTGCCAATTCAGCTAATGTTGCATTGGGATTTTCAACGTGTAACACTTTATCTGACAAAACCGATGAATTATTGGTAATAATATATTTTGCACCTAATTCTAAGGCTTTCATCGCAAAGGAGTTTCCGTCAAAAACATCCCCCGAAAGACAAATAAAAAAAGTGTCTTTTACCAACTTTCGTGTATCAGTACAAATGTTGAATCCTGTCTCTTCAAGCTTTTGATAAATCAATTCAATGGATACCTTGTTCATAAATATGATTCCAAAATTACAATCTTAAATAGATATCTGCATTGAAAATCCTTAATTTTGGTTTAAACCACTTCAGATGTTTAAAACTATGACAAAAAATGTATTTGTGCTGGCTTTCGCAATCGGATTAATTTGTCAAATTGGTGCCCAATTTCCCAAGGTACAGATTACCAACGGGGTTGCTGTGAAAAAGGGCAATAGCTACTATGAAAAACCATTCATAGGTGGTTTGAACTCTCCACAATTTTCCAAAATGGATCTGAATCAAGATGGCAAAATGGATATCATCATTTTCGATCGAAGTGATTTTAAAATATTGCCATTTTTAAAAACCACGAAAGGTAATTTTCAGTATGCACCAGAATACGAAAAACAACTACCAACTGGGCAGTACATTTACCTTACAGCGGATTTAAATTCTGATGGCAAATTAGATATATTTACTTTATCGGATATTGGAGATCTAATTATACATATCAACAAAAGCAATGATTCCAGTCAAAAATTACAATTCTCTAATTTAGGTCCTTGGTATTACAGAAATCAATACGATTCAACATTTTTCATCTTGTATAATCCGCTGAGTTTTGGAAGTAGCATCAATGACTTGCCCGCCATTCAAGACATAGATTTAGATGGAGATTTGGATATAGTATCTTACGATGATTTCAATTTAATTTACATGATGTATTCGGATGTTCGTAAAGAAAAAGGATGGAGTAAGGATACATTTGAATTTCAAAATATGGACTACTGTTATGGTTATTTTTGGGAAGGTTTTGATGGTGAAATCATACTGAACAGTTGTCCATCAACGTTAAATTTCCCCAAAAAACTTAAACCGAGACATGCTGGAGGAGCTGCTTGCTGGTTTTATGACCAAGATAATGATGGAGACATGGATATGTATATCTCGAATATTAATTCTCCGCGAATTACGTATTTGGAAAATGGCAGGGCTCAAAATGGTAATTCCTATGATACATTCATTCGAGTAGATTCTTTGATATTTGATGGAAAATCGTTTAAGGATTATTCTTTTCCCGGGGGATATTTAATTGATGTGGACGGCGATGAATTAGACGACTTAGTAG
>CAZQFZ010000004.1:0-52986 GCA_964592635.1 uncultured Rhizobium sp. | reverse complement strand
CAGAAAGTAATTTCATTGATTATGTAAAAATTTGTTGTCGAAGTGGTAATGGAGGGGCTGGAAGTCGACATTATCACCGCAGCAAAATGAGTCCTAAAGGTGGGCCAGATGGTGGTGATGGAGGCAAAGGTGGGGATATTATATTGCGGGGTAATAGCCATATGTGGACGTTGTTGCATTTGAAATATCGGAAGCACATTATGGCAGGTGATGGACAGCCTGGGGGAGAGAGTTTTAGTTCGGGAAAATACGGTGATAGTGTAATTTTAGATGTTCCTTTGGGGACAGTGGCTCGTGATGCCGAATCGGGCGAGTTCATGTTTGAAATTACGGAAGAAGGGGAGAAAAGGGTTTTAGTGCCAGGAGGCAGAGGGGGCTTAGGGAATGCGCATTTCGCCACTTCTACAAATCAGGCACCGCAGTATGCACAACCCGGAATACCTGGTATAGAGCAGTGGATTATTTTGGAATTGAAGGTTTTGGCGGATGTTGGATTGGTTGGATTTCCAAATGCTGGAAAAAGTACATTATTAAGTGTAGTAAGTGCAGCGAAGCCAGAAATTGCAGATTATCCATTCACAACATTAGTTCCTAATTTGGGGGTGGTTGGATATCGCGACTTCAAGAGTTTTGTAATGGCAGATATTCCTGGAATTATTGAAGGAGCTCATGAAGGTAAGGGATTAGGTCATCGATTTCTTAAGCACATTGAACGAAATGCGGTTTTACTAATTTTAATACCGGCTGATAGTAAGGATCATCTGGCTGAGTATAAAACTTTGGTGAATGAATTAGAAGCTTTTAACAAAGAGTTGATTTTAAAAGATAAAATTGTGGGAATCAGCAAATCTGAGCTATTAGATGATGAATTAAAGGAAGAAATCAAGCGTGAAATGCCAGGAATAGAACTTCATTTTTTTAGTAGTGTAACTCAACAAGGATTGGTGGAGTTAAAGGATGTTTTATGGACTGCTATTCAACGTTATAAATAAGCAAGTAAGGTTAGAAGTAAGAAGTTATAATTCAGATTCTTTATTTTTGCTAAATAGCCAAATGTAAAAAGCATGTTTCTATTGGCAAATGCAAAAATAGTTTGGGTTCATGCTATAGTAATTTGGAATAAAATAGATTCTACGAAGTAGTCAATAAATATTTAAATATGAAGAAATCGATATATGTTTTATTAATGTTTTTTGCGGTAGTTAATTTACTATCTACTCAACAATTAAGTGCACAAAATCAGAGAGTAACAGAGAATCAAGTGAATTTGCCTTCTAACACTGAGGTAAACGCGAATAATGATTGGATTTTTAAAATCAACTCAAAGAGTTCAAGTAATCCGATCATAGTAAGTCAAGGAGAATTCGAGCGTCAATTTCTTAAGAATTTAAATTTAAAGGAGAAGCCAGTTAGTGAAAAAGATATCGATGAATACTTGAAGTTATATATCCGATTCAAGATGAAAATTCAGGATGCGATTGAATCGGGAAAGGATACAATTGAAGAGTATAAACAAGAATTGGCGATGTATCGCGATCAGTTAGCAAAAAATTATTTGTATGACCGCAATGTTACACAGCAACTCATTGAAGAGGCCTATGAAAGAATGAAAAGTGAGGTAAAAGTTTCTCATATTCTTATGGCTTGTCCAAGAAATGCATCTCAATCACAGGTGGATAAAGTAATAAAACGAATGAATGAAATACATGCTGCTTTGATGAGAAATCCTTCGAAAGATAATTTTGCTTCTTTGGCTGCTTCTGATTCGGAAGATCCAGGCACCAAGAATAGTGGCGGAAATTTAGGATATTTAACAGCGCTGCAAGTGGTGTATGAATTCGAAAATGAGGTGTATAATACCGCCGTTGGTGGAATATCCAAAGTGTTTAGAACGGATTTTGGATTTCATATATTAAGAGTTGAGGATAAAAGACCTAATCCAGGCGACATTAAACTTAGGCATATATTAGTTCGTACGGGAGCAAACTCCAATCATTCGGTAGAAGAAGGCGAAAAAATGATCCGTGAAATCTTCGAAAAGATTAAATCAGGTCAAGAGACGTTTGAAAATTTGGCAAGGCTTCATAGTGAGGATTACAGTAGTAAGTACAATGGAGGAATTGTTGATTGGGTAAATACAACTCAGTTTATTGGTGATTTAGAACGACAAATGTGGGTGGGTAAAGCATTTGAATTAAAGCAAGACGGTGATTATACCGAAGTGTTCAAAACAAACTATGGTTGGCATATACTTCAACGTGTAGGAGTGCGCCCATTGAATTCTTTTGATCAAATGAAACCAACTTTGAAAACCAAAGTGCAGCAAAATCAACGTTCTCAAATCTCTGTTGATGCTTTAGTAAAACGAATCAAAATTGAAGATGGTTTTAAAGTTAATTCTATAGATGGTATAAATGTATATCAGTCGGTGAAGGTTCCCATTGTTGGATTGCTGATGAAGGACTCTTCGTTTTCAGGTGGAACAGTAAACTATGACAACTTACCGGAAGAAATAAGTTTAGGTAAAAGAAAGTTCAAAATGAGGGATATGGTATTGATTCAGTTGGGAGGAGAAGATCATTCAGTAGATGAGTTTATTTCGCATTTAATTGCAAACAAGAAGGTTATGACAACCAGCGCTGACGAATACTTAGATAATCAATTCAACGATTGGGTAAGTAATGTATGTGTATCCTATCAAAACGAACATTTGGAAGATAAATCAATTGAGTTTCGAGATATTTACCAGGAATATAGAGAGGGTATTTTGATGTTTAACAGAATGCAAGAAAAAGTATGGAATAAGGCTAATATGGATTCAGTGGGACTAGAGAAATATTTCAAAGAGCATATTGCAGATTATCAATGGGAAAATCGATTCCATGTTGAATTCTATTTTAGTGTTGATGATAAAATGAATAAGAGAGTATTCAAGCAAGTTAAGAAAGGGATATCCCCAGAAGAAATCAAGAAAGAACATACTCAAAAAGCATTATTGGATTTTAATTATAGAATTGGTAAATACCAACTTTCAGATACTGCTTTATTCCCACAGCGTCAGGCACTTATTCGAGTTTTTTCTAATGATAAAATGAAGAAATCTAAAAATAAGACATACAATTTGGGTAAAATAGGTGAAGATTGGGTAGTGGTTAAAGTGATTGAATTTTTGCCAACAGGACCAAAAACATTGGAAGAAACTAGAGGTCCTGTTGCTTCCAAATATCAGGAGGAATTGGAGAAACAATGGATTCAAGAATTGGAATCGAAGTTTACTGTTGAATCCAACTCACATGCAATACAATCAGTAAAAGGGAAATTAATTACCCGTTAATAAGTAAATTAATGCAGTTTAAATCATTTAAAAACAGTATCATAGTTGTATTATCAGTTGTACTTTTAACAACAGTGATATTGAAACCGATGAATGTCAAGGGTCAACAAGGTCCTGCGCTTCCACCCAAGTTTGTGGATGGAATACTGGCTGTTGTTGGGGAAAAAATTATATTAAGCAGTGATTTTGAAACTGAAAAGGTTCAGCTTGCGAGAGGGCAAGTATTACAAGATAGTCAAAGAATTTTCTGTTATGTGCTTGAGCAATTGATTATTCGTAAACTGATGTTGAGTCAAGCGGAAATCGATAGTTTACCGATTGCCGACGATAGAGTGGAGGCAGAAATTGATAATCGCATACGAAATTTCCAACGTCAGGCTGGAAGTTTATCAGATTTAGAAAAGTATTTAGGTAAAACCATTCAAGAGTTTAAAGAAGAAATTCGTCCGAAGATGCGCGAGCAATTGCTTTCGCAAGAAATGCAGCAAAAAATAACAGGTAATATTCGAATAAGTCCAAAGGAAGTACAGGAGTTTTATAAGCGCATTCCTGAGGATAGTTTACCAATTATTCCAACAGAGGTAGAGGTAGGTCAATTGCTTATAGAATTGCCTATTTCACAAATATCTACTGATTTTGCTGTGGAGCAGTTAGAACAATTAAAAAAACGAATTCAGAAGGGAGAATCATTTGAAAAGTTAGCTCGATTGTATTCGATGGACCCTGGATCTAAGAATCAAGGTGGCTTATTGCCTGAGTTTGGTAGAGGCGAGATGGTTTCGCAATTCGAAAGAATGGCTTTTAAATTGAAAGTGGATAGTTTGAGTCCAGTGTTTAAATCGGATTTCGGATATCATTTGATGAAACTCATCAAGAGAAAAGGCGAAAGAGTTATAGCTTCACATATTTTGATCCGTCCAGAAAATACTTCAGATGATTACTTAATTGCTTCAAATCGAGCAGATTCAATTTATGATTTATTGTCATCAGGGAATTTAGATTGGTGTACGGCAGTGAAGAAATTCTCTTCAGAAAAAATGGGAAACCAAGGTTATTGTGGATTTTTAACTGATGAGTCAACAGGAATGCAAAAAACCTTGTTTGAATCATTGCCAACGGATGTAAAGCAAATAGTAGAAAAACTTAAACCGGGTGAATTTTCTAAACCCGCGGTGACTCAAACTCCAGATGGAAGAATCATGTACCGTATTTTGTATTTAAAAACGTTTATTGCACCGCATCAGGCTAATTTGATTCAAGATTATAGTCGTATTCAAATGGAGGCTGAGTCGGAGAAAAAGCAACAGACTATTGACAAATGGGTAGAAAAGCATCGGAAGCGTACTTATATTAAAATTTATGCTCGGGAGGCTGCTTGTAGTGAATTATCAAAATGGGAGAATGAATAATATGAACTCAGTTGACTTGGCTCGCAGTTTTGAAGGTAAAATTTCTGATCTAAAATCTGAGGTTTCCAAAGTGATTGTTGGACAGGAACAAACCGTGGAAGCATTAATTAATGCGCTATTTTGTCATGGTCATGTACTGATGGTAGGTGTACCAGGATTGGCAAAAACGTTGTTAGTAAAAACGATTTCAACGGTATTGGATTTGGAGTTTAATCGAGTACAGTTTACTCCCGATTTGATGCCAAGTGATATTGTTGGCTCTGAAATATTGGATGAACAACGTCAATTTCGATTCCTAAAAGGGCCTATTTTTACCAATTTGCTTTTGGCAGATGAGATAAATAGAACTCCTCCAAAAACACAAAGTGCGCTGCTAGAAGCAATGCAAGAACGTCAAGTAACCGCTGCAGGTAAAATTTACCACCTTCCTGAACCTTTTTTTGTATTGGCTACTCAAAATCCAATTGAACAAGAAGGAACATATCCACTTCCGGAGGCTCAACTAGACCGTTTTATGTATCAGGTTAATTTAGATTATCCGAGCTTTGAGCAAGAGGTTCAAGTATTAAAACAAACCACTCAACCGAGCATAGTATCGGTTAAACCAATATTGAATGCCATTGAGATACTGCAATATCAAAAATTGGTTAAGGAGGTTCCAGTAACGGAAGCCGTTTTTGAATATGTTGTTAAATTGGTTCAAAAAAGTCGCCCAAATACGAATGGTGCACACACTTCAAGTAACCAGTATTTAGCATATGGTGCTGGACCTAGAGCAGGTCAAAACCTGATAAATGGTGCAAAATGTCATGCACTAATGCATGGGAAATTTTCTGTAGATATTGAGGATGTAAAATCTGTTTCGCATTGGGTGTTAGGACATCGTATCGTATTGAATTTCAAAGCAGAAGCCGAGGGAGTGAAGACTAGAGATATCATTGATACTTGGCTTTAGTCTTGCTTTTATTTATTTGGAGTTTTCTTTAGAAATAGGTGAACGTTTGTTAACGTTATAAACTTTGTTTGGGATAGATTGTAATCTAAATTCTAGTTAAAAAGAACTTTTAAATGCAATGTTGAAGTAAATAGTTCTGATTTTACGAATTGTGGTGCCCTTCGATTAGAAAAAAAAAGGCGATATCGCGCCGCTACAACCTGATACCCTTGCTTCCTTCCGGACCTGGGGGAGTTCACAGGGAGCTGGCCGTATCGCCCTACCGCAAAGATACAACGATTATGTTGTCATTCAAAATAAACTCTAACAGAATTGAAATAAACTCGAATCGATATTTTTATGCATCATTTGTTAAAGTATGTTGGGGGGTGCTCACAGAAAAAGTTTAGGAAAATTTCTAACAAGAGTTGTAAGCATTGTTATGGGTTGGATTGGATATTTTATTGTATTACGATTATAAATAGTTAATTTCGAAGGTATCTACATGCGTTTAAGTTCACAAAATCTAATTAAGCAGTACGGCTCAAAAAGAGTAGTAAATGATGTTTCAGTTGAGGTGAATACTGGTGAAATTGTGGGTCTATTAGGTCCTAATGGAGCGGGTAAAACCACTACGTTTTACATGTTTGTAGGATTAGTGAAGCCGGATGCAGGAAAGATCTATCTGAATGACGAGAATATTACGCAGCTGCCTATGTACCGTCGTGCTAGGAAAGGGCTAGGTTATCTTCCCCAAGAAGCCTCGGTATTTAGAGAATTAAGCGTAGAAGATAATATAAAAGCGATATTGGAAATAACCAATTTATCACCCCAAGAACAGAAAGTGAGGTTGGAGAGTTTAATCGAGGAATTTGGCTTGGGAAGAGTGCGCAAGAATCTAGGAAAAGTATTAAGTGGAGGAGAACGTCGTAGAACAGAGATAGCACGGGCATTGGCTACAGATCCCAGTTTTATTTTGTTAGATGAGCCATTTGCTGGTGTTGATCCTATTGCTGTTGAAGATATACAAGCTATCGTTTCAAAATTGAAGGAGAAAAATATTGGAATTTTGATTACCGATCATAATGTTCAAGAAACTTTGAGTATTACTGATAGGGCGTATTTGCTTTTCGAAGGAAAATTATTAAAACAAGGCACAGCAGAAGAATTGGCAGAAGATGAAATGGTTCGTAAAGTTTATTTGGGACAGAACTTCGTGTTGCGCAGAAAGGTACCTGAAAGTTTGAAGTTTTGAGACTAATTATTTCTAATAGTTTAAATCCATATTTTAATTTAGCTGCTGAGGCTTTTCTATTGCATAATTCCAATGAAAATGTGATGATGCTTTGGCGGAGTGAAAAAGCGGTGGTTTGCGGAAAGCATCAAAATGTTTGTGCGGAAGCCAATTTTAGATTTTGTTATGAAAATGAAGTGCAAATTGCACGTCGATTAAGTGGAGGTGGTACGGTTTTTCATGATTTGGGAAATATCAATTTTACTTTCATTAAAAACTTGGAGGAGGGTATAGAGAAAGCGGTGAATTACAAACAATTTTTGGAACCTGTGAGAGGCGTTCTGCTTGATTTGGATATTCCTACAACATATAGTCATAGAGATGATTTATTGCTTAAAGGGTTGAAAATTAGTGGAAATGCACAACATATTTACCAAAAAGGGATGCGTTTATTGCATCATGGAACTTTATTGTATAACTCAGATTTGAATTCCTTAAACACATCGATTCGATCAAAAGGTCAGTATGAAGGGAAATCCGTGCCAAGCAATCGTTCGGAGGTTACGAATATTGCAGATCACAAAAACTGGGGAACAGTAGAGTTTTTTTTAGAGAAATTTAAAAAAGGGTTTGAGCATCTTTGGGGAATGGAATTCCAGGGTTTTTTAGACGCAGAAATTGAGGAAATTGAGATCATACAAAAAGAGAAATTTGAAACCGAAAAATGGATTGTTGGTTATAATCCTAAGTATAAACACCAACGTACCTTTTTAACATCTCTTGGTTCTATTTCAATCGAAATGTATGTAGTTGATGGAGTAGTTAAAGAGTTTAGTTATACGAATAGTGGAGAATTACTTTTTAATGGTTTGGTCGGTGAGGAGTTGAATATTGAGAATTTGAGGAGTGCATTTCCACAGTTGAATGATTTGGAATTGCTTGAGTTTTTTTGAGTCGAGATTTTATTTGGTATGAAAAAGAAAGAACGCGTTGAGTATATTATGCAGAAATTAGAGGAATTGTACCCCGAAACTCCGATTCCATTAGATCATTCGGATCCATACACCTTGTTAATTGCGGTTTTATTAAGTGCTCAGTGTACGGATGAACGCGTGAATAAGATTACTCCGAACTTATTTGAAAAGGCGAATAATCCAATGGATATGATCGGTTTGAGTATCGAGGAAATTAGAGAAATTATCAAACCTTGTGGATTGTCTCCTTTTAAAAGTAAAGCCATTTGGAATCTTAGTAAAATTTTGGTTGAACAGTATAATGGCAATGTGCCCCAGACGTTTGAACAATTGGAAGTACTTCCAGGTGTTGGACATAAAACTGCAAGTGTAGTCATGAGTCAAGCTTATGGAGTTCCAGCATTTCCAATTGATACGCATATACATCGTTTGGCTAAGCGTTGGAAACTGAGCAACGGAAAGAATGTTGAACAAACGGAAAAAGACCTAAAACGATTATTCCCTGAAGTAATTTGGAATAAGCTTCATCTGCAAATTATTTTTTATGGTCGGCAGTTTTGTCCTGCGAGGGGACATAATTTAGAAAATTGTATTATTTGTAAAACCGTGACTCAACGGTAGATTTGTTTATTCCAATTTAAGAAACCCTCAGGATTTACAACTTGAGTTAGTTTTAAAGCCCAATTAAAAATAATTGAGATATAGTGTAAATTAAAAATCCTCAGCTGTTGATTCAACTGAGGATTTTTATTTATTAGTGGATGTCGTGATTTTGTTTGACAACCATTGCTTAATTAGAAGTCTCTAACTCTTTTCTCTCTTGGTTTATTATCTCCGTAGTCTGCAGCACTTTTGGGTCCACCAAAAGATTTACCGGATCTACCGCGAGAATCTCCACGGCCTGTTCCTTGTTTGAAGCCAGAAGAACTGCCTCTATCACTGGAACGTTGTCCGGAAGAATTTCCGCTAAAACCACGATCACTTCGTGAAGCACCCGATGTACCAAAACCGCGATCGGATCTATTGCTGCTTCCAGAACTTGAACCAAATCCACGTCCACCGCGGCTTTGTCCTTCAGGACTAGAATAGCTTCGGTTAGAATCGCTTGAGCGTTGACCTGATGAGTTTCCTCCAAAACCACGATCACCTCTAGAAGAACTTGATCCACCGAAACCTCTTTCGCTTCTACCGGAGTTAGAATTTCTAGATTGGCCACGATAGCTTGATGAATCGCGATTGCCAGCACTTCTGTTTTCAGAAGGCGCACGATTTCCATCGAATGAACGACCATTACCTGAAGCTACACGAGTGCTTGGGTCTTTGTGGTCATTTCTATTTCCTCTATCTGGACGACCAAAGCGGTCCTTTCTATCACTTGAATCGCGACGATCATAGTTGCGAGAACCACCACGAGAGGAAGAACGAGATTTTCCACCAACTCTTCCTTCTGGAAGTTCGATTCTGAAATCGTGTTCCATTTCGAGAAGGGTTTCTGTTCCGAAAACTTTAGTAACTTGATCAAGAAGTTTCTTTTCACCTGCGCTGCAGAAAGACATTGCTAATCCTTCGGTGCCTGCCCTACCTGTACGACCAATTCGGTGTGTGTAGGTTTCTGCATCTTCGGGCATGTCAAAGTTAACTACATAATTCAGTGCAGATATATCAACACCGCGGGCAGCAACGTCGGTAGCTACCAATAAACGGGCGCGACCTGATTTGAAGATATCTAGATTTCTAGATCTTTCACGTTGACTTTTGTCTCCATGAATGGCTACGGCTGAATGTTCGTTATCTCTGAGTGTTTCCACCAAACGATCGGCTCCAATTTTAGTTTTGGTAAAAACCAGCATAGAATCAATTTGCTCGTCTTCCAAAAGTTGAAGTAATAATTCTTCTTTGTTTTTTTGTCCAACTGCAAAAAGCCATTGTTTAATTTTTGGTTTTTGACTTTCTGTAGGAAGAATATCTACTTTTTCTGGTTCATTTAGCAATTCTTGTGCTAGGAAGCGAATCTCAGGGGAAGCTGTAGCAGAGAATAAAAGGGTTTGTTTGGTTTGGTTTTCAAGATATTTGCCAATTTGACGAATATCGTCAATGAAACCCATATCTAACATGCGATCACACTCATCAAGAACAAAGGTTTGGACTTTATGAAGTTTTACGTGACCTTGGTTGATCAGATCTAATAAACGACCAGGAGTAGCAATAACGATGTGCGTGCCACGTTTTAGTTTATCCACCTGTCTGAATTGAGGAACACCACCGTAAATTAAAGTGATTTTCAAGTGAGTGTCGCTTGCATAAGCTGTGAAATTATCGGCAATTTGATGGGCCAATTCACGTGTAGGGGCTAAAATTAATGAGTGAATCTCTTTTTGAGGATTTTCAATAATTTTTTGAATAATGGGCATAGCAAATGCGGCTGTTTTACCTGTACCTGTAGGTGCAGTAGCGAAAAGATCCGCGTTTCTAAGAATAATCGGAATAGCTGCCTCTTGTATGGCAGTTGGGTGGCTGTAGCCCTGTTTTTCAACAGCGGACAGCAATTGAGGCGCAAGCCCCAGCTCGTTAAATAATGTCATTTAATAATAATTTCTTACGGGCAAACGCTTTAAAGCAGAAAAATTAGCGTTGGAATCTATTTGAGAAAGATTCGAACTGGATTTAGTTCCCACTCGTAAACAATTGCGCTGCAAAGATAGAGATAATTTTTGAAGTTATTCACATATTGCTACGAAAATTGTGTATTAACGTGTTTGTATGCATGAAGGATGTAAGTGTTCTAGTTGGGATATTGGTTTATTCTGAGATGCATTTTGAGTTTAGGCTTTTTTGATAAGTGAAATGTTAAAGAAGTATAGTGTTATGAATATTTGAGTATAGTTGGTACTGCATAAACAACGGGATTTGTAGTTCTATTAAACCGAAAAATTTAGTGTAAATTTGAACTGATGTTGAAACAGGACTTACAATTCAATAAGAACGAGGATTTTAATAAACAATTATGGGATGCGGCGAAAGCGAAAATGTTAAAAATACATAGTGGTGGAGGAGAGAAAGCCGCGGCAAAACAAAAGGAAAAGGGTAAACTATTAGCACGTGAACGCATTGAATATCTGAGAGATGATAATACAAATTGGATTGAAATAGGTGAATTCGCTGGATATGAAATGTATTCTGAATACGGTGGTTGTCCAGCAGGTGGAGTAGTTGCTGGTATTGGGTATGTTGCTGGAAGACAATGTGTGATTGTGGCCAATGACGCAACAGTTAAAGCAGGTGCTTGGTTTCCGATTACCGGTAAAAAGAATTTGCGTGCTCAAGAAATAGCCATGGAAAATCGATTACCGATAATTTATTTGGTAGATAGTGCGGGAGTTTTTTTACCGATGCAGGATGAAATATTTGCAGATAAAGAACATTTTGGGAGAATGTTCAGAAATAATGCGAAAATGAGTTCTATGGGTATTACACAAATTGCAGCTGTGATGGGCAGTTGTGTAGCCGGTGGTGCATATTTACCTATTATGAGCGATGAAGCGTTGATTGTAGAAGGCAATGGAAGTATTTTTTTGGCAGGTAGTTATTTAGTAAAGGCGGCGATTGGTGAAAATGTGGATAATGAAACATTGGGAGGTGCTGTAACACAAACTGAAATTTCAGGTGTAATTGATGATAAATTTCCGACAGATCAAGCTTGTTTGGATCGTATAAAACACATAATGAACAAATTGGGCAGTCAAGAAAAGGCTGGATTTGACCGAGTAACTCCGGCATCCCCCAAAAAAGATCAGAAAGAGATTTTTGGTATTTTACCTGATGATCGTGCTAAGCCATACCCTACGGTTGAATTAATTGAGCGATTGGTGGATCATTCTGAGTTTGAGCAGTACAAAGAAGATTACGGCAAGACCATTTTGTGTGGATATGCGCGAATCAATGGTTGGGCCGTTGGAATCGTTGCAAATAACCGGGAAGTGGTGAAGAATAGTAAAGGTGAAATGCAGTTTGGAGGAGTTATTTATTCTGATAGTGCCGACAAAGCTGCGCGTTTTATAATGAATTGCAATCAGAAGAAAATTCCTTTGGTTTTCTTACAAGACGTAACAGGATTTATGGTTGGTAGTAGAAGTGAACACGGAGGAATTATTAAAGATGGAGCCAAAATGGTTATGGCAATGGCAAATAGCACAGTTCCCAAATTTACTGTAGTAGTTGGTAATAGTTACGGTGCAGGAAATTATGCAATGTGCGGTAAAGCATATGATCCTCGTTTAATCGTGGCTTGGCCATCCGCAAAAATTGCGGTTATGGGAGGAGATCAAGCTGCGAACACGCTGTTGCAAATTGAAAAAGCTAGATTGCTAGGCAAAGGGGAACAAATAACTCCTGAAGCGGAAAAAGAATTATTGGATAAAATCAAAGGCAAATATGATAACGGTACAACGCCCTATTATGCTGCTGCGCGTTTATGGGTGGATGCCATTATCAATCCATTAGAAACTAGAACTTGGATTTCGATGGGAATTGAGGCCGCAAATAACGCTCCAGTGGAGAAATACAATCCCGGGGTTTTGCAAACTTGATAGTCAACGCCACTTTTTTATTCAAATACTACTTATTCACCTGATTTAATTTTGACAGTTTCCAGGATGTTTAAAATAGTTTCTTCACCATGAGCTCCGCTTAGCGAATAGGCTTCGTTGAATACAAAAAATGGGACACCTCTTGCGCCAACCTGTTGTGCTTGATATTGGTCTAATAAAACTTCATCAATTATTTTTTGGTCTTCAAATGGATTTGTGTATTCTGAAAGTTCTATTCCAGTTTCGTTGGCTAGTCGAATAAGAATGCCTTCGTCTTCAATATTTTCGCCTAACGTAAAGTATGAATAGAATAAGTTTTCTTTAAATTCAGTGGCTTTATTTTGTTTCTGTGCAATATGAATCAATGCATGAGCTTTTCTCGAGTTGTTTACTTGGGCTTTTTCGAAATTGAATTCTATTCCCAATTCTGCACCTTGGATTTTTAGTTTTTGATTCATGTGTTTTACCGTTTCTATGTCCATTCCCTTGATTTCTGACAGATATTGTTGTAACGAGTAATTGGGTTGGTGCTTGATGTTAGGATTGAGTTCGAAGCTCTTCCACACAAGTTCAACATTTTCTTTGCCTGAATAACGGTTAAGCGCCTTTTCTAATTGCTTTTTACCCATATAACAGAATGGACACATTACGTCTGACCAAATCTCTATTTTCATTGGATCAAATTTACTTTTCTTTTTCTAGTAATTGACTAGTGGTTGAATATCTCTGCGTAACTTTGATGTTCTATTCGTATTTCATGAATTATTTATCGATCGAAAATTTAACAAAAGTTTGGCATGACAAGCCTGTTTTGAAAAACGTATCATTTGGGATTCAAGCAGGTGAGAAGGTGGCGTTGGTGGCAGGCAATGGCCAAGGTAAAAGTACACTTTTATCGATAATTATGGGTCTGGAAAGTCCAAATGAGGGAAAAGCCATAATCAGAAAGGAAATTAAGATAGGTTATTTGCCACAGGAGCCCGAGCTTTTGAATGATGTTTCAGTAATTGATAATATTTTGTTGGAAGAAAATGAAATCAGTCGTGTTGTAAGGAGATATGAACATGTCTTAGAGATGGTTGAATCAGGTGATAGTAGTGATGAGATTATGGGTTATTTGGAAACTGCAACCGAGCAAATGAATTTGCTGAATGCATGGGATTACGAAAGTAAGGTGAAGCAAGTTTTGTCGCAGTTAAAAATTTCCAATTATAAGCAGTTGGCAGGGAGTTTGAGTGGGGGACAGAGAAAAAGGGTTGCATTAGCTAAGGTATTATTAGCGCAACCGGATTTTTTAATTATGGATGAGCCAACGAATCATTTGGATTTAGAGATGATTGAATGGCTTGAGGGATTTTTGTCGCAGCGTGATTTGACATTATTTTTGGTGACTCATGATCGTTATTTTTTGGATCGTGTATGTAGTTCCATCATTGAAATAGATAATGCTGCAGTATATCATTATAAGGGGAACTATGCATATTACGTTCAAAACAAAGCAGAAAGAGAAGCAAATGCTGCTAGCGAATTAGAGAAGGATAAAAATTTGTTTCGTCGTGAGTTGGAATGGGTGAGAAGGATGCCTAAGGCTCGAAGTACCAAAAGTAAGAGTCGCGTTGAATCTTTTAATGACTTAGAGGAAAAAATTCGCAGTCAGAGAACTCAATTGGAAGTAAAGATGACCATGCGAATGGAGCGTATGGGATCTAAAATATTGGAATTGCACCATGTAGGCAAGTCATTTGGAAGTTTAAAGGTGTTGAATGATTTTAGTTATATTTTTAAAAACAAGGAGAAGGTAGGGATAATTGGGCCAAATGGTGTAGGTAAATCCACACTATTGAATATAATCATGGGTAGTGAGCCATTGGATTCGGGTAAAGTGGTTTTGGGGGATACTGTGAAAATAGGATACTTCAGTCAACATGGCATCAAGGTGGATGAGGGCAAAAAGGTGATTGATGTTGTTCGAGATGTTGCAGATTGGATTCCTATGGCAAATGGAAATAAGCTTACCGCGTCTCAAATGCTTTTACAATTTGGGTTTGATTACGATAAACAATTTGATTTTGTTTCTAAATTGAGCGGTGGTGAGCGAAGGAGGCTTTTTTTATTAACGATTTTAATGGAAGCACCTAATTTTTTGATTTTGGATGAGCCAACCAATGATTTAGATATTAAAACGTTAACGGTATTAGAGGATTTTTTAGAAACATACGAAGGGTGTGTAATAATTGTGAGTCACGACCGGTTTTTCATGGATAAACTGGTGGATCATTGTTTTATTTTCGAAGGAGGAGGAATAGTTAGAGATTTTCCGGGTAATTATTCTGATTACAGAGATTCTGTTGACTTTATAGAGGCACAAAACGCAGTTAAGGGGTCGATGGGCAAATCGGATGTTGAAGTTGTCTCTGACAATTCAAAAGTGAAAATGGTTCCCAATACATCAAAAAGTATTCAGATATTGGATGATAAAGTCGATCCGGAAAAAGGTGAGGCCATTAAAATGGCTACGAATTCAAGGAAGTTAACATTTAAGGAAAAATATGAATTGGATACCATTGAAAAAGAACTTCCCCAGCTTCACGAGAGGAGAAGTTCTTTGGAAGAAAGTTTGAATAATAGCGACTCTAATTACGAGAAAATTCTTGAAATTACAGAAGAATTGAGTCAACTCAATCGAAAAATTGATGAAATGGAATTCCGTTGGTTGGAATTGTCTGAATGCTAAAGATGTGTTATTGAGTTGAATTAACCTTTAACAAATTGTACGTTAGCGTGCAATTTAACTACAGGTCCAACTACTACTCCACCAGCTTCAGTAACTGCATTCCAGGTTAAACCAAATTCTTCACGAACGATTTCCCCATTTAACTCAAAACCCACTTTATGATTACCCCAAGGGTCAACCATTTCGCCGCCTAATTCTGCTGTTAATGTTATAGATTTAGTAGTGCCTTTGATTGTTAAATCACCTACTAGTTCAAATTTGTTATTGCCTTTTGCTTGGAAGCTAGTGGATTTGAAATTCAAAGTTGGAAATTGTTCAGCGTCGAAAAACTCAGCAGATTTTAAATGATTATCACGATCCGTGTTGTTGGTGTTGATACTGTTAATGTCGGCCGAAAATTCAATAAGAGCATTTTCCCAATCTGTAGAAGTTTGTGTAACATGAGCTGAGAAAGCGTTAAAATTTCCAGTTACAGTAGAAATAACCAAGTGTTTTACTTTGAATTGGATCTCAGAATGTGTTGAATCCAAATTCCATTGTGTTTGATTTTGAGTAGTCATAATAATTTTATTTTCTTGATACAAAGATAACCAAAAATCTTAATATTTGTTTGAACAAATATTAATTCTGTGTAAAAAAATTGGTTACTTTGCTGTTATGAGTAAGCACGCATATGTATTTCCTGGACAAGGATCGCAATTTGTAGGTATGGGAAAAGAGTTGTACGAGCAGTCAAACAGCGCAAAAGAGCTATTTGAAAAAGCCAATGAGATATTGGGATTTCGAATTACAGATCTGATGTTTGAAGGAACAACAGATGATTTAAAGCGCACAGACGTAACTCAACCTGCCATTTTTATACACAGTGTAATTGCGGCAAAAGAATTGGGATCGGCATTTCAACCGGATATGGTTGCTGGGCACAGTTTAGGAGAATTTAGTGCTTTAGTAGCATCGGGTAGTTTATCGTTTGAAGACGGTTTGAAATTGGTTCACCAGCGAGCGTTAGCGATGCAAGAAGCATGCGAAATTCAACCAGGAACGATGGCAGCAGTCTTGGCATTAGATGATGAAAAGGTAGAAATGGTATGTGAACAAACCAACGGCATTGTGGTTGCGGCAAATTACAATTGTCCTGGGCAATTGGTTATTTCTGGTGCAGTATCAGCGGTAGAATTGGCATGTGAAGGAATGAAAGCAGCAGGAGCAAAAAGAGCCTTGGTTTTACCAGTAGGTGGGGCATTTCACTCCCCTTTAATGGAACCAGCACGCGAAAAATTAGCAATGGCGATTGAGGCTACACAATTTAATGCACCCATTTGCCCCATTTATCAGAATGTAACGGCAAGTGCCGAAACGGAACCAGAAACCATAAAAAAGAATTTAGTGGCTCAACTTACAGCACCAGTGAGATGGACTCAATCAGTTCAAAAAATGAGATTAGATGGAGCAACTGAGTTTACTGAATTGGGACCGGGTAAAGTTCTACAAGGATTAATTGCAAAAATCAATTAATCACATTAATACTGCCGTTGAGTTTTTTGGGGAAGGTAGAGTTGGAAGATTCGAAAATATCTAAAATATAGAAATAGGTACCTGAAGGAACTTTAGGTCCACTGTTATCTACTCTACCATTCCAACAATCTGTAGCGTCGTTGGTAAAATATACTCTTACACCCCAACGATTGAAAATGCGTAACTCAAAATTATCGCATTTATTATTTAAACCGTACACTTTAAAACAGTCGTTTAATCCATCGCTATTTGGAGTAAAAACATTGGCAATTTTTAATTCAACAGGTTTAAACGAGGTGTCGGTAAGAATCAAATTGAAAGTATCTTTACAACCAGTGATTGAATTTTTAAAAATGGCGGTACATGAGTAGATTTGACCTGTTTCTGGATATTGATGGGATATGGGATTTTGGTTAATGACCACAGGGGATCCATCGCCTAAATTCCAAAAAATGGAGTCGAATTGGCTTGCAATTGCGGTGAATTGAATTCCTGGAACGCAAGAACTAATTTCAGCAATAAATTTTCCTTCAGGAGACTCGATTACGGAAATTTCTCTTGAAAATTTGGCAGAAACGTTACAGCTACTTGGATCTGTAACCGTAAGGGTGACTCTGTATTTGCCTGTTTTTTTAAACGTATGGGATGGGTTGAATTCGTTTGATGTATCACCATCTCCAAAATCCCAATGATATTGGGCATTGTATTTATTAATTGGTGTAAATTGACTCTCTTGTTTTAAACAGAGTTTTTGTGTTGTGCTGAAAGCGGCATCGACGGAATATCCCAAGCGGAAATCCAATTTAAAACTGGCATTTGAGCAACGAACACTTACGTTATTGGGAAAAACTGCTTTGGGTGTGGTTGGAAAATCATTTAAACCGGGTGGAGATTCTGGGCAAGATGCGCAAACGGATTGGTAAACAATACCGCGTTTATCGAATCGGGAAGTACCCCCGTCTACATGATCTGCGCTCTGATTTCCCCCGAAAAATGAAGCATATTGAAGAGCCTTAGCATCTCGATTCAAGGCCAGCAAATAAAAATCATCTCCGTCGGTTGTTAATTGGTGTGCATCTGGAGTGGTTTCTAAGTCGATCGTAGTTCCAATGTTTCCAACACCAACAAAAGATCCCCAACCGGAAAAATAGATATTGTAGCAATCATCTACCATGAATGCGGAGGGACTCAAATTGGCGGAAAAGCGAAATGGAGTTCCAAAAGTAGTGATGAAATCAAGTTTTCTAAGATTATTGTCGAGCTTGCCAATAAATTGGGGAGCGTTATCTTGTCCGTAAGTATTGGGACTTCTGCTCACTAGCCCTTCAGTTTGACCGGTAAAATAAACGTTATTATCTGGATCTAAATCGATAAAATAAATTTGATCATAGACGTCAGTTCCCCAATGGCTACCTGCTTTATAATTGCCATTGTCTTTATTTAATTTGAGGATAAAACCATCGATACCGCCGTTTGATTTTCCATTGAATGCAGAATCTGGGTTTATGATAGGGAAGTTACTTGAGTTAGTTCCTCCACCGATAAATAGGTTGCCACTATCATCGAAACGACACGAATAGGCTGCATCGTCAGCAGATCCGCCGAAAAACGAGGCCCAACGCAATTTACTTAAATTGGGTGATAAGGCAATTACAAGCGCATCGGTTCTTCCTGCGTTTGATGTTTGAAATCCGTTTGTGAGCCATGAGAATGAAGTATTTCTGGAGCAAGTGGCTAAATACACATTTCCATCATAATCTATGTTTATATCACCTCTGTAATTATCAGCATAGTTATAGAGTAGTGCACTTTTGTTGCTGGTGGAATTGGATTGGAAACCGTCTTCACGGGGTCCACCAAGAAAAGTACTACCTAATAACTGCGAACCGGAGAAATTGAATTTGGTTACGATGATATCATAACCGCCGGAATGTGATTTTGAAATAAAAGAATCTTGGTGAATCGGGAAATCTTTAGATTCAGAGGAACCAAAAACCAACAGGTTGTTTTGGTGATCGGTACAAAGACTGTGTGGGTATTCGTTGTCGTTTCCACCTAGAAAAGTGGAAAAAATAAGTTTGCTTCCGTCGGGAGAATATTTGTTGATGGTAATATCGCAGGGTAAGTTAACGGGTTCAGAACCGTTCACGCTTCCCCCATAAACGGTTTGAAATGCACCAACGGTAACGGGATAGTTTCTGAATTCAGCATCAGCAATGCCACCAGCATACAAACAACCTGCGGTATCGTAGGTTGCGGTGAATCCAAAATTGTCGGCACTTGAACCGCTGTAAGTGCTAAAAACCAATACTGGGTCGATAACTAGGGTATCATTAGGGTTAAAAGAGCCTAATTTGAAGGCGATGGTATTGTTTTTTAGTTTTTTATAATGGCAATTGATGTTGAAGGGGTTTGAGGTATTGTTGGAAACTGATTTATTAACAATAGGCAGTTTAGAATATGCTTTAGGAGCATTGAGTTGAAAAGAAGCATTTTTGCCAACAAAAGAAATGGAATCGTCATTGATTATAACGGAGCAGTAGTTATCGGCTTTTATTTGAATTTGATTGGGATTTGCACCAGGGTGGATTATCCAATCAAACTCAATGGAATTTTGGGAAGTATAAATAACAAAATCAATTTTGGAATAGACATTTTTAAGGATAATTTTTTGAAAGGATTGAACGTTGGTAAGCCATTTATCTGGATCATTAGACAAATAAAAATTCAGGTAATAATTTTGGGGTTGTTGAAATTGAATTTCTGAAGGAGTTAAACTGTTGATGAACCGGAGGTCAAAGACTTGTTTACGAATAGTAAATTGGCTGTCGGTACCTTGAAAATGGAATGATTTATGGATTTTGGGAAAGTCTTGCGGATGGGTTGCAGTGATTCTTAAGCCGTTTGTATGAAGGTAAACATTTGCGGTAGGGAGGTTGATATAAGCAATGGGTGGGTTGATATTATTGGGCGTAAGAATTTGACCTTTATTTGGAATAAAGGCTGTGGGAGAGGAGTGCGAATAAAGGGAAATGGAAGATCCCAAAAAAGATCCAATCCAAATAAGGATAAAGGGAAAACGAATTAGCACCCGCATATTAACAAAGTTATGAAAAAGTAAGTGCCATTTGCTGCTAAGCAAATGGCACTTAAAGAATATTGCATAAACTTGATTATTTTACTGAAACGGTTGTATTTAGTGCTTTTGAAATTATCAAAGCAATTTCAGTAGGATTTTGACTTAAGTCGAATGAACCACTAAATTTTAAATTAGAATCGGCTGAAGCACAGAAAAACTCTTTTTGGAATGTTTCAGACAGAGTTGAGAGAACTAGTTCTAGATTTGCATTGCTGAAACGCAAGTTATTTTTATTCCAATCAACGGGATTTTGAGGCGCGGAGTACCCTGTAATTTTACCTAGTTGAATGTTGGCACCCAAATTTTTAGTCAGGATTAGTTCTTCAGATTCAGATTCTAGTTTTACTTTACCATGATTTACAAAAACGTATTGTTTGTTTTTGTTGTAGGCATTGATATCGAAACCAGTTCCTAGCACGGTAATTTTGTTAGAGTTAAATACAACGGAAAATGGTTTAGTGGAGTCTTTTGCTACTTCAAACCGTGCTTTTCCTGATAATTGTATTTCTCTTTTATTATTTGAGAAGGAGAAATGTACACTTGAGTTAGCTGCTAATACCACGGTAGATCCGTCGGAAAGCTGAAAGGATTTAATTTCATTTTTAGTTGTGAAAACACCTGAAATGATTTGTTGTTTTTGATTGAAGAACAGTAAGCCGGAAATGGCGAAGATAGTAATTGCGGCAGCAACTGAAATCCATTTTACATAGCTAATTTTCAAAGTTGATTTTGGCGATGAAGTTGAGTAATTGGAATGAGGCTTAGCAAGTTTTTCTTGTAGTTTTGCCCATGATTCATCGTTGGATTGTGCTTCCTTTGGGGAATAATTTTTGGAAAGATTCCAAATATCCTGAAATTCGTTCAAGGAGTCGGGAAGTTTATTATTGTGATTCATGGATTTAATTGTTTAAAACTATTTCAAATTCTGTTGCCATTGCCCTAACTTGCTGTTGAATTAAAGCTAAGGTATTTAAATATTGAGGATTTTCTCTTAGCCATTCTTCTAAAATCTGCAGTTCATCAGCTTCCATTAGGCCAGCCGCATATTTAGTTAGTGCGTTTGATTCCAATTGTTCTTTCATGAAATTTGGGTTAACCTACGCTATAACAACAAAGAGTTAAATATCCCCCAAAAAAAAGTAAAAAAAATTATAAAATTCGATTTTTGTAAATGGATTCAATGATTTTTACCACATCTCGGCCTTCATTTGCCGGAGTTTTAGGAGATTCCAAATTCAGTAAAGTATTAATGGCATTTTGAATTACAAAATGGTGGTTAGATGCAGAACCTTGGTAGCCGTCGTATTGATTTGGTGGAGGTGTAGGGTCTAAATCGGGAAGCTGATAATCTTTGATTTGGCAGAACTGTATTTCATTCATGTACTGACCACCTACTTTAATAGTTCCATTTTGAGCGATGATGTTGATACTAGATTCAAAGTTGGAATTGTAAACAGATGTGGTGTAATGAAAAATGCCTTTAAGTAAATTGAACTTAGGCGAACAGAATGTAAAAAAACCTGAATCTTCAAATTCGGTAAGATGTTTATGATTGAAATTGTAAAACTCAGTTTTGCCAATACTTAAATCACCAAAAAGCCAATACATGAGGTCAACAAAATGAGAAAATTGAGTAAATAAAGGTCCACCATCGAGGTGCAAACTACCATGCCAGTGATTGGGTTTATAGTATCTTTCATCTCTATTCCAAGCGCAAAGCACTGAAACGGAGTAGATATCCCCTAAAATGGGAAGATTGATAATTTCCTTTAACCAAGTTGCTACTGGAGAATAGCGATTTTGCATCACACAGAATACATGTTTATTGGTAAGTTTCGCAAGTTCAATTATTTTATCAGCGTGGAATGAATTCAATGTCATGGGTTTTTCAATAATCACGTGTTTTCCGGCCAACAAAGCTGATTGTGCTTGCTCAGCATGAAAACCATTGGGAGTACATACGCAGATTATCTTAACGTTTTGGTTATCTAATAGTTCTTGATAACAATTGAAATTCTCTATATTTTGGTGATGAGCAATTTCTATTTTTTGGGGATCCGAGTCGTACACGCCGATGAGTTTTGCTTTAGGATTTTTCAAAATACTATGAGCATGTTTCTGACCTATGTGGCCAAAACCAATTATGGCAAAACCGATGGGGGGATATGAATCAGGAGAAAAAAAAATGGTCATAGATGAAATTCTATGGCAAAAATGCGAAACTTTGGATAAAGGTGTGGACTTATTTACAATAAGTTTTGAAAATCCGTTTTGAAGTACCTATTTTGCAGAAAATATAATTATGGGTACGGAAAAGATTTTAATCATAGGTTCTTGTGGTCAATTGGGCACTGAACTGGTTGAATCATTAAGAGGAATTTATGGTGATGCCAATGTAATTGCATCGGATTTGCGAAAGGCCGATAATCCGGTATTTGACGGAGGACCATTCGAAGAGTTGGATATATTAGACAAACCACGTTTTACAGAAGTTTTACGCAAATATAAACCCACTCATATTTATCATTTAGCCGCATTGTTAAGTGCAACAGCTGAAAAAAATCCTGAGTTTGCGTGGAAATTAAATATGGATGGGTTGTTTCATGTTTTGGACGCGGCAAAAGAAGATAAATCGATTAGTAGGGTTTATTGGCCGAGCAGTATTGCTGCATTTGGACCTAACACACCGAGATTTGATACTCCACAGTATGGCCCAATGGATCCTACTACAGTATATGGCATTACTAAATATACGGGTGAGCTGTATATTCAATATTATTTCAATCGATATGGTGTTGATACGCGTAGTTTACGTTATCCAGGTTTAATAGGTTATAAATCTTTGCCCGGGGGAGGAACTACTGACTACGCCGTTGCTATTTATCACGATGCCCTAAGAGATGGAACGCACACTTGTTTTTTGGGAGAGGGCACAACACTACCTATGCTATACATGCCTGATGCATTAAAGGCTACATTAGAAGTGATGCATGCGCCGGCCGACCAAATTAAAATGAGAATGAGTTACAATTTAGCGGGAATGAGTTTTGCTCCTGAAGAGATAGCAGCGAGTATTCAACAACATTTACCTGATTTTAAAATAGAATACAAACCGGATTACAGACAGCAAATTGCCAATTCATGGCCGGCTGTAATAGACGATAGCATTGCACGTGAGCATTGGGGTTGGAAACCAGAATTTAACTTGGAGGATATGACAACCGATATGCTTTTAAACATCAAGCAATTGTATTTTTGAAATTTAGCTAAAAATTGGTATTGCTAAATTATAAAAACATCGTTAATTTTGTTCACTGAAATCGTCTATACTCTGTGAATCAGTTCCTAAACTTCATTTCTCTTCAGGCGGTTATTTTTAAGTATATTAATTAGAGGAATGAATAAATTGATCGATATTATCAAAAACTTTTTTGGGTTTTCGATTTCTGGTAGAGATTTTTACACACCGGAATGGTTGAAATATAATGTAAAAACTGGTTCTAAAGAAAATGTCAATGCTACTAGCAAAGTAATTCACTTTTCAAAACATAATCGTTTAACAGATAGTCAATTAAGACATTTATTGGATATTGAGTTGGAATACGAACAGAGCAAATCAAAAGCAAAACACGATTATCCTCACGTAAAATCTGTACTTCTTGAAGAAATTCAGAAAGCCAAAGATACACGGTATAAACAAATTTGTTCTACATTAGGAGAAGATATAGCACTTAAGTATATTCATTCTAAAAAATCAAAAAAAGTGTATTGATAGATTAGATTAGTTAATCTAAGTAGGGTGAATTATTAGAGTGAGCTTACTCCAATGCCTCTACCAATTAATGTAGTTGTTGTGGAACGCTCCACCAAGACATCGACTAAATCACCGGGTTTAAATGATTCTTTTGGGAAAACTACCATTACATTCTGGTCGTTTCTACCTGCCCAATCTTGATCGCTTTTTTTACTATTTCCTTCCACCAAGACCGTAACGGTTTTACCAATATACTGGGCGTTTTTCAACTGACTCATTTTGTTTTGTACTGAAATGATTTCTTGGAGTCTTCTGCTTTTAATGTTTTCTGGTATATCGTCTGTGAGTTTTTTAGCAGCGGGAGTTCCAGGGCGTTCACTGTATTTGTACATGTAGCTAAAATCAAATTGCGACCATTCAATAAGTGAAAGAGTATCTTGGTGTTCTTCTTCAGTTTCTGTGCAAAATCCGGCAATGATATCGGAAGAAATACCGCAATCAGGAATAATTTTGCGAATCATGGTAATTTTGTCCATGTACCATTCGCGCGAGTAATTTCTCTTCATTTCCTCCAATACACGGGTGTTACCTGACTGTGCAGGAAGATGGATATAATGGCAAATGTTTTTGTATTTAGCCATGGTATAAACCACTTTTTCGGTAATATCTCTTGGATGGCTAGTTGAATAACGGATTCTCATATTGGGCACCGCTTTTGCAACCATTTCAAGTAAATCTGAGAAATCTACGGAGTTTTGTTGTTCTTCGGGAGTGAGAGATTTAAACTCTTTTTTGGGTCCCCCACCAAACCAAAGATAACTATCTACATTTTGACCAAGCAGAGTGATTTCTTTGAACCCTTGATTTTGTAATTGAGTAACTTCATTAAGGATAGATTGTGGATCTCTACTTCGTTCACGTCCACGTGTAAAGGGCACAACACAGAAGCTGCACATATTGTCGCAACCTCTCATAATACTTACGAAAGCACTAATTCCGTTGGAGTTGAGACGAACTGGGTTTAAATCTCCATAGGTTTCTTCTCTGGAAAGAAGCACGTTAATGGCACGGCCACCCTGGTCAACTTCTGCAACGAGTTTGGGTAATTCGCGGTAGGAATCGGGACCGGCTACAACATCCACCAGTTTTTCTTCTTCGAGAAGTTTGCTTTTGAGGCGTTCAGCCATACAACCTAAAACTCCAATGATTAGATCGTTGTTGGATTTTTTGTTGTTTCTAAGATGTTTAAGACGCTCACGAATTCGATTTTCTGCATTATCTCTAATGGCACAAGTATTAAGGAAAATTACATCAGCATCGAGCTCATCGGTAGTATTAATAAAACCGTTTTCCCTCATTATGCTGGCGATAATTTCGCTATCTGCAAAATTCATTGCACAACCGTAGCTTTCGATGTATAATTTTCTTGGTGTTTGTTGTGTATTGGGAACGGTACTCATGGATTTGCAAATTTAATATGATTTGTGCATTATCAACTAATTTAGAGGTCATGTGAACCCTTTTTTGCATATTTGTGGAATTTTATGCGAATTCAAGAAGTAAGAAGGGCTATCTTAGTTTTGGGAGTAGGTTTTATTTCCACTTTGGGATACACACAAAACAGCGAGGAAAAGGGGCAGTTTAGCGGTAATTTATTATTAAACTATCAAAAGTACTTACGGGATGATGAAATAGGCGCGAACACGAGGGTTTACAAGGAGAATACGGCGAGCGTGGATGCTTGGTTGTTCATGCAGTATCGTTATTCTGGTTATAATTTTACTGTACGATACGATGGTTTTAATAATTCGCCTTTATTGGATCCATTGGATGCATACACGGAGCATGGAATTGGCTTTTGGCAGGCATCAAAACAGCTGAACGATTTGAACATCACGGTAGGTTCATTTTACGATCAATTTGGTAGTGGAATTTTGTTTAGAGCATATGAACAACGTCAGATTGGAATAGATTATAGTATGCAGGGAATACGATTGATTTACGATCTGAATGATCGATGGAGAATAAAAGGATTTTCGGGGAATCAAAAAGGTAATTTTACTGCTGGAACTAGATTTGGAACATCACCACAAACGATAAGTGGGTTGAATTTGGAGGGTGATTTGGATTTAGGCAAAGACGGTAAATTCGGAAATTTAATGGTGGGTGCATCGGCTGTAAATCGAAATATTGACTTAAAGACCATGGAGAGTTTGGTTACTATTATAAACGGGTATGATAAGGAAGATCAGTTTTATCCAAAGTATAACGTGTATGGTTTCAATGGATATTTAAACTACAACTTAGGAAATTGGACCATTTCAGGTGAAGCAAATTACAAAACAAAAGAGGCGATAGTTGATTTTGATAATATGCTCCGTTTGAAGGATGGAAAGGTATTTTACGGTAATATTAGTTGGGGGAAGCAGAATTTAAAGTTGGGTAAAAATAAAGTTTCGATTGGTTTGAATTTACAGGGCAGACATGTGGATCATTTCGTATTAAAAACATCCCCAAGTGAAAAATTATTAAATGGATTAATTAGTTATTTGCCTTCAATGACTCGACAAAATACGTATCGTTTGATGGCAAGATACAATGCACCAGCACAGGATTTAGGTGAAAATGGAATTCAGGGTGAATTGGACTTAAAGATTAATAAAAATACTCGTTTGTCTTTCAATGCAAGCTATGTTCAAACGTTATCGAGCAATGGTGTTTATGACTCTGCAAGTAATAGCATGAAGCCGTTGAAGTTGTTTAGAGAATATAATGGACAGTGGATTCAAAATTTTGGAAAACATACAATGAAGCTGGGTTTGCAAACCATTTTTTATAATCAAGCGAGATATGAGTTAGAGCCAGAATATGAACCTGTGCAAACAATCACACCATTTTTTGAATGGTTACATAAATTTGGAAAAGGGAAAAGTTTGAGAATAGAGTCGCAATATTTACATACAACTAAGGATCAAGGTTCTTTTGCTAATTTGATGATAGAATACTATTTGTCTAAGAAAATATCCTTTTCAGTTGGAGACATGGTAAATATTCAACCTCATCGTTATGAGCGAATGACCATCGCAAATAAGGTTTTGCATTATCCAACTGTATTTATGAGTTATAATCACAACAATTCGTTTTATACCATTTCGTACTTGAAACAGCAACAAGGGGTGAATTGTTCCGGAGGGATTTGTAGGGAGGAACCCGCGTTTAGTGGGGTGAGATTTACAGTGAGTAGTAATTTTTAACTCCGAACCAAAATTTATTCCTTTATTAGACCTGCATTTCGGCATAAATTAGCGCTGGGAAATATGTTCTTTAGAGGGAGTATTATGAGATTTTTAGACTATCGAAATCCATTTTGGGAATATTATAAATCCCAAACTCGAGTTCGTCTTTCTTGAGAATACCTTTTTATGTTGAGCCAAAATGCAGCAACTAAATAGAAAATTATAGGCGAACCCAATGTAAAAAAAGATGCATAAATGAAGGAGAGTCTTACACTTTTGGTAGAAATCTGCATTTTGTCAGCCAATTGACTACATACTCCAAAAAAGGATTTTTCCAATGTGTATTTTAGCCAACTCATATATATTAACTTCCAAAGATACCGAAATTATAAAAAGGATTTAACAATTCAAAACATTCTTTCGTGTATTCTCGGTTTTTTAGATAAACAATAATTTGTTCGAAATGTTTTTTTTGGGGCTGAGATTGTATTGTTGGTATTAAATCGGCTTTGAATATTGGTTTAATTGAATCGTGAAATTGAGGGAAGGAATTTATGTTTTTGGTGGTTGTATTTATAAAAGGAGGCTTATGGTGGTGATTGATAATCGGCGAGTTTTCCATTAAATGTTGAATTTCCAGGTTTTTGTATGTTAAATGGATTATAACAATATGGGGCTTTTTGGACTCAGTGGCTTTGATGGTAATGAACTTATTTAAGTGAAGTTGATTTTTATTTGAGAAAGCGGACCAATATTGAAAGTTTTTGGTTATTTCTTCTGAAAAATTTGAGGCATTAAATGAGAGAAACGGTAATAAAATCCAAGCGTTTCCATTTGTATTTAGAAGTTTACGAATTAATAGGAAGAATTCTGAAAATCCGTTGTTGGTGAAATGTCGAGCTTGTCTTTTTTGGGGGTCCTCAGATTCCAATTGGTTTTCAAAAAAGGGTGGATTGCTTACAATAATGTCGAACTTTTTTAGATTTTTCTTTTGCCATTCAAAAAAATCGGCATTCACAGCTCGGAGGTTGTTTTTTTTATTTTCGATTATATTTTTCAGTGCTGTTTCAAAGCTTGAAATATCTTTTTCAATACCTGTTATTTCGGCATTCGGGAGAACTTGATTCAAAAAAAACATTAACACTCCGGTTCCTGTTCCTAAATCGAGTATGGTATTGGTGTATTTGGAATTGACAATTTCTTTGGCTACCACACTTCCGAAAATGCATGCGTCGGTGGTGACGGGTAGAGTTACATTCTCCTGGTGGATAATAAAATTTTTAAATTGAAATGGTTTTCGCTGTTTCATTTATTGATTTTGCAACCAAATGTTTGGGTTAAATTGATTGGGATTCTCAAACCATTCGCTTTCCGTATGTTGTTTTAACCAAAGCAATTTTTGAGCATGTTTCTGTGAAAGTTCAATTTCGTGAGAGGAAATAATGGCAATTGTGCCAATGGATTGGCAGTGATGTTGGAGTTGTTTTAGAAAATGGTTTTTTGAGGGATAGTCTAAAAATGCCAAAGGTTCATCTAAAAGGATGAGAGGAGTTTCTTGCAATAGACATCGGATAAACATAATTTTTTGTTTTTCTCCGTCAGACATTAGGGAGAACCGTTTGTTTAGTAAGCATTCTGTTTGGAATTGTTTGGCAAATTTCAATACAGTTTCTTCATGTGGCGATAGTGTTTTATCTAATTTAGAGAGGAAACGTTGTCGTCCTGTAATTGCCACTTCAAATCCATCCATGTATTCAATGTTTGGTGGAGTTGCTAACATGAGAGATACTAGTGAGGATTTGGAAGAATGGTCTAATTGATGTATGTTGTGATTTTCCAAAAAAACGCTACCATTTATTGGATTTAGGTGCCCCAATAATGTTTTTAGCAATACGGATTTTCCAATTCCATTGTTACCCACTAAAAGTAGGGTTTGCCCCGCCTCTAAATTAAAAGTCAGATTGGCGTGTAGAATGGTGGTTGGTTTTATTCCTGTTGAAAGCGACTGAATTTTTAACATACTAAATTGTTAATTCTATAGAAATTCATCGATTGGGCTTGAGAGTTTCTGAATTTTATGTGCAAATTACAGATATTCGTGCGATACAATGCTTATAACAGAAGTAAATTCAAATGATTTGATTGAAATTCAATCTATGGCAAAGGTGATTTGGAATAATCATTATCCAGAAATTATTGGCCAAGAGCAAGTGGATTACATGTTGAATCGGATGTACGATATATCGAGTTTGAGGAAACAACAACAAGAAGGACATATTTTTTATAAGGCCATGAATTCCAATGAAAACATGGGTTTTATTTCCATAGTTCAACAGTCTAGCGGGTGGTTTTTGAACAAGTTGTATGTGATGCCTAAATCGCAACGGTACGGTATAGGTAAAAAATTATTGGAATATGTACTGAATAAATACGGAATTGAAGTGCTCAGATTACAAGTAAATAGAAAAAACTACAAGGCAATTAATTTTTATTTTAAAAATGGTTTCGAAATTGAACGCGTAGCTGATTTTGATATTGGGGAAGGCTACGAAATGAATGATTTCATCATGATTTGGAAGAATTCCTCAAATTGAAGGTGTAACTTCGTGTGAAATGTTGATTTGAAATTCATGTTTTGATTCCCAATTAGCTAATTTTGCAGTGTGTTAGCACTGAATGATTTTTCTTTTGAGTTTGCAGGTAGGTATTTATACAGAAAAGCAAGTTGGCATATTAAACCCAACGAAAAAATTGGACTGGTTGGATTAAACGGAACCGGTAAATCTACTCTTCTTCGTTTGATATCCGGTGAATATGAGCTTCGAGAAGGTAGTTTTTCGAAATCCAACAATTTGCGAATTGGTTTTTTGAATCAAGATTTACTGAGTGTTGAATTTAATGAATCCGTTCGCGATATTGTTATGTCTGGAAGGGAAGACTTAGTTGAAATCGATAAAGAAGTAACCCGATTATTAAAAGAGATTGAAACCGAATACGACGATCGACGGTTGAATAGATTGTCGGAATTGCAAGAGCAATTTGGCAATTTAGGTGGATATGATTGGCAATCTCAGGGTGATAAAATCTTGGAAGGATTGGGTTTCCCTACGGAGTGGTTGGATAAACCCTTAAAACAATTTAGTGGTGGATGGAGAATGCGTGCCATATTGGGGAAGCTGCTGTTGATGTCGCCAGATTTATTGTTACTGGATGAGCCAACGAACCATTTGGACTTACCCACAATAGAGTGGTTGGAGAATTATTTAAGTGAATATCAAGGAACATATGTTATAGTATCACATGATCGTTTTTTCCTAGACAAAACGGTGAATAGAATTGCTGAAGTAGCTCACAATCAAATCTTTCATTATAAGGGTAATTTTTCAGAATATTTAGAGCAAAAAGAGGAGCGCGATGAATTGCTGCAACGTCAATTTGCTAATCAGCAAGATTTTATCCGTCAACAAATGGCTTTTATCTCACGATTTAGATATAAGGCTTCAAAGGCTGCAGCTGTGCAGAGCCGGGTAAAGCAGCTGCAGAAAATAGATCGAATAGAATTAAAAGATAAGGAAACGCGCGATTTTGATATCAAGTTTAATATTCGTGTGAAACCGGGTAAAGTGGTAGCTGAATTAAAGGATTTGAGTAAGTCATTTGGCGAATTAAAAATTTTGGATCATGCTACTGCAACGATTTTAAGGGGAGATAAAATTGCTTTGATTGGAGCAAACGGAAAGGGTAAGTCCACCTTATTAAGGATGATTCATGGGAGTGAAGCATACGATGGGATGATCGAGCCGGGTTGGAATGTTGAAACTGCTTTTTTTGCACAGCACCAATTAGAATCGTTGGATCTAAAAAAAGATTTGTTGAACGAAATTGCTACTGTGAGTGCCGAATATACTGAAAAAGAATTACGTACTATTTTGGGCTGTTTCTTATTTACGGGCGAAGAAGTATTTAAAAAGGTTAAAGTTCTTTCAGGAGGAGAAAAATCGCGATTGGCCTTGGCTAAAACACTCATTACTCAATCTAATTTTCTATTGTTGGATGAACCAACGAACCATTTGGATATGTTCTCGACCTCAGTTTTGGCTGAATCTTTAGAAAATTATGATGGTTCTGTGTTGTTTGTTTCGCATGATAGAACTTTTATAAGTAGGGTAGCCAATAAAATTTGGTGGATTGAAAACGGTAAATTGAAGGAATATCCTGGCACTTACGATGAGTTTAATGAGTGGATGGAAAAGCGTACAGTTATAGACAGCAGTATTCCAATGACTTCAAATAAAACAAATTCAACAAGTACGGGTAGTAGTTCGCATACGGGTGGGAAAAAAAATATAAATTCGGATTCGAATCAATCCTCAAAATCGGTGAACACTCATTCCGAAGAAGGAACAAGTCATACATCTGCATCCAATAGTGGAACTTATAATTCTTCTGTAAATAATCGAGGAGAATCTAGTTTGGATCAGGCGGGTGGTAATACAACTTTGGCGGGTAAAAGTGAGTTATCAAAGAATCAAATGAAGAAGTTGGAGCAGGATATGGAAAAATTGGAAGTGGAAATAGCCAAATTGAAACATCGTTGCAATGCTATTGAGAGTGAATTGTCGAACCCCGATGTTTCTACAGATTCCAATAAACTGGTTGGCTTAACACAAGAACATAGGGATTTAACCGTTAAAATGGGTGAGTTTCAGTTGGAATTAGACGAGTTAATGGAGAAGTGGATAGAAAACCAGTAGTTGAAATCTGTTTATAACTACTATATTTGGATATGATGATTAAATTAAATCGGAGGAGTATAGGTTTTTTGATTTTCCTGCTCAATATTTTACTCGTTCAGCAAGTAGAATCGGCAACGGATCAGGAGCTGCGGTATGAAAATGCTATATATGAATCCGATATTAGAACCGTTGTTCTATTGAACGAGGCTGGTTTTAATTTTCCTTTAGTTGAGTTGAACGAATCTGTTAATAAGCTAAAATTGAGTTTTGATCAGTTAACTTCGGAACGGGATTTCTACCAATACACATTAATTCATTGTGATGCCAATTGGGAAAAATCGCCCATTGCACGAACTCAATATTTGAGTGGTGTGGGCTTTGAAAGTATAGATAATTCGTATTTCTCCAACGGTACACTTACACAATACACACATTATGAGGTTAATCTTCCTTCGGAAAACACCAAACCCACGATTTCAGGAAATTTTTTGTTGTTGGTGTATCGGAATTTCGATGAGAACGACATTGTGCTTTCCCGTCGAATTATGGTTTTGGGCTCAAAAGGCAATGTTTCCTTGAATATTGTTCAGAGCAATCAAGTGGAATTTCGTCAAGTTCAACAACAAGTTAACTTCATCTTTAACAAGACTTCTGGAGATTACTACATTCCCAATCCTCAGATGGATATTAAATCTGTAGTTTTAAGAAATGGTGAATGGAATTCGGCCATAGATAATCTTAAACCTCAATTTATTAAAGGCAATGTATATGAATACAACCAAATGCTTGGTAGTCAATTTGATGGAATTAATGAATATCGATATTTTGACATTCGTAGTTTACAGGTTGCACAGGCTGGTGTAAAAAAACGATTGAATATCGGAGGTCAAAAACATGTTTGGTTGATTGCCGATAAATCTAGAGGTCAAGATCGCTATTTAACATGGAGAGATTATAATGGTCGCGTTTTTTATGATAACAAAGATTTGCCGAATCAGGTGAATATAGAAAGTGATTATTGTTTTGTGCATTTTACTTTGGTTTCACCAGATTTGAAACAGAATATTTTTTTGTATGGTGAATTGTCCGATTGGTCAATTAAAGAAGATTACAAATTGTTTTATAATGCTGATTTAGGGCAATATGAAGCTATTGTGCCTTTGAAACAAGGTTTTTATAACTATATGTATGTGGTGCCTAGTTCTGAAAACGAAAAAGTGGACTACAAACTTTTAGAAGGTTCGCATTCCGTAACGGAGAATAATTACATGGTGCTAATTTATCATCGGAATCAAGCTATGCCCTACGATGAATTGATTGGTTATGGTTTAGCAAATTCAGTTCAAGGCGCCAATCGGTAAATTTTAGTTCCGTCGTACGTTCCGCCTTTTGCGAATTGATTGGCCCATTTGGGCAACGGAAACAACGGTTTTACTTTATATTCTGCAATTAATTTCAGTTCGGGTTTCACTTCGTGGGTAATAAGGAAAACTTGGTCGTAATTTTTATTTTTCCAATGTTGAGGATATATCTCGATAGCGTAATCAAACACATGATTCGATGTGAATTTTCTCATTTTCTGAACATAACCATTGCAATAGTAACTACCAATAGATTCTCCCCAAATGAGAATCTTTTCTTGGTTTTGGGGGATGTTTTTATGGATGAAGCTAAGTACTGAGTTTGCGTTTCTTTGAGGATGTTGACTCCAAGCAGCGAGATGTCTTCCCGCGAAAGATAAAAAGGAATTAAAAACAATAAGAATTAATATCGGAGTTATCTTTTGATATTGCCAATTGATGTGTGGGATACTTACAGAAAGCAACAAAGATAACAATAGAAATGGCGGTAAATATCGGTATTGTGGAGACGCAAAAAAGAATAAAATTGTGCTAAAAATCAGAAAACCAACTAAATGTAGATTTTCTATACGACGGTATAATTTAAATCGAATCGTTAAATAGGGAATGGCGATTAAAAAGGAAATGTAAACCAACCACATGAATGGCTGTTCGCGATAATGGGGGAAAAATCGGTACCAGAAAGAGTTAATTAAGGGGTGATGTTGAAGATCAGTTGAAACGATTCTATGGTCGTGTGTTTGCATGCCAAGCTGTGCGATAAGCGTGGAAAGATTGAAATGGATTTGATAAAGAAAAACGATGGATGGCAGTAATAACAAGACACATACAATGGTTTTTGAAATAGCTTTTGGAGCTTTAAATAGCTCTTGGATAAACCAGAAAAAAACAAGAGGCCATGTGTACAAGTGCGCCATGGATAACAGTCCTAATATGGTTGCTCGGACGAATTGAAATTTTTGTTTTTTTTGAAGATGTATGTAAAAAGTAATTAACAACATGGTTGGTACTTCCACCCTTACGGATCTTGATATCTCAAATACCGATTTGTCTAAAATAAATAGGGCGGTTAATAGTAGAGGTAGCCATTTTAAACGATTTGATATATTGTGAGTTAAATAGTTAAACAACAAAACAATGGTGATGCAATGCATTACTAAATAAGGAGCTCTAATGTTGAATATATTGAAATCAACAAAGAACAAAGTCAAAGTATGGGTCCAATGTGCTAATGGTAAATAAGAGGCAAATGCCTTTTCTGATCCCGGATTTGGCCAAAGTTTGGAGGTAAAATCGCCGGTTAGATGATATTGAATGGCAGGGTCAATATTGAGTACTTCATCGGTCCACGCAACAGGAAGTTGGGTGAGATTGATGATTCCAAGTAGAAAATATATTCCCAAGAAAACGAGGAAAACGACGGTGGGTTTTACCTGAATTTTCATAGGTGAAATAATCCGATGTTGGGGAGTTGGAAGTTGAGAAAGTGTTAAAACAAATAAACCGTAGAACCCAGTGGTTATCAGAATGGAAATTATTCAAAAACTACAAGAGATTGATTTTTATCAACCGCAGTGCCTTTTGTAATGTGTATTTCTGAAACCACCGCATCGATGGGTGATTTGATTGCATTTTCCATTTTCATGGCCTCTAAGATCAATATTTTATCGCCCTTTTTAACAGCATCACCTGGTTTTACTAGTATGTCTAATACCAAACCTGGCATAGGGGCCTTGATTTCGGAGACTTTAGGAGTAAGTGCATTTTCCAAACCCATGGATTTTAGTAATTCATCTAATGGCTCTGTGATTTTGAACGTGTATTTCTTTGAATCATGCAGAAGGGTGACGGATTTTTCCTCAGGATTAACAGATAAACAACGAAAAGTATATACTTTCTTTGGAGTTGAAATCAAAACGGTTTCGTTGTCTTTGGGAATCAATTGATACTGGCTTTGATTCTCAATAATCCAGGATTTGTTTTTTTGGATTAATTGGGTGCTGTTCGATCCGTTGGTGATTTTCATGAAACGATTTATTTAATTGTATATTAGGAGTTTCTGTCAATTACAAAATTCACTAAATGCACAAGTTGATTTAGTTCATTTTGATTGTTATGTTGCGATTGATTTTCGGTTAAGATGGTGGTTGATCTGATTTCTTCCAGTATGGCAAAAGCTGTATTCCGGAGTTCATTCATCTTATTGGTTGCATATTCGATACCTCCAAATTTGCGTATAAAGTCGACAACCAGATTCATTTTTTGTGTATCCGGTAAAGAACCTTTGATTATTTTTCGGATATTTTTTGCTTGATCTGATGGTGCATTTTTCAATGCGTAAATTATGGGAAGAGTTAGTTTTTTTTCTTTGATATCCAGACCTGCAGGTTTTCCACTTTTGTTTTCTCCAAAGTCAAAAAGATCATCTCTGATTTGGAAGGCAAGACCAATATGTTCGCCAAATAGTCTCATTTTTTCAATTAAAATGGGATCAGTTGTAGTGGAAGCTGCACCAATTTGACAACAACTTGCAATCAGAGAGGCGGTTTTTTTTCGAATGATATCGAAGTAAACTTCTTCGGTTGCATTCATGAAACGCGCTCTTTCTAGTTGTAAAAGTTCTCCTTCCGACATATCTTGAACTGCTGTACTTAATATTTCAAGAAGGTCAAAATCTCTATTTTTAACGGCAAGTAATAGTCCTCGTGATAGCAAGAAATCACCAACAAGTACTGCGATTTTATTTTTCCAAAGTGCATTGATACTGAAGAACCCTCTGCGTTTATAGCTTTCATCTACTACGTCATCATGAACCAGCGTTGCAGTATGAAGTAGTTCTACTAATGAGGCACCTCGGAATGTTTTTTCATTGATTTTACCAAAGACGGACGCTGAATACAGTACGAAAATGGGTCGAATTTGTTTGCCTTTCCGTTTAACAATGTATGTCATGATTGTATCCAGCAGGGGAACCTGGGTTTTCATGCTTTGTCGGAATTGTTTTTCAAACAACTCTAACTCCGTTTGAATCGGTTTTTTTATCTGCTCGATGCTCGAACTCATTGGTGTTGCGAAGGTAATTAATTTGTGTGATTTGCGGTATATCTTAAGTGAGGATTATCTTTGTTTTATGCTTTTGGGATTTAAAAGAAAGATCGTTCTTCTTCAAACAAACAAAATTGGCATTAAATTGGCCTTGCTGTTCATGGTTTTTTCATGGGTATTATGGGGTTGTTCATCGTTAAAACGAGCGGAGAAGCAAACGGATCAACCAGCCGAGTTGACATCCCAAGAGAAGATAAAAGAAAGAAAATTAAAATTGAAAACTATGGGTTCATGTATCAATAAGCTGCACAATCAATTAGAAAGCCAATTGAAAATGAGCAATTTAAGCGAAGACGAGGTGCGCTATGCAGGGGAATTTTTAAATGTATTAATGGTGAATTACGAAAGTTATTTGCCCGATTCTGCTATTATTATCGATTTAAAGTGCATTGAGCAACCGTTTATAATTCGTGTTTTTGGTGGTAATTGGTGCTCGGACACTCATGCAGGTGTTCCAGCATTGTATAAAGTTTTGGATCAAATAGGACTGAATGCACAGCGAATAGAATATATTCGTGTTGGAAGGAATAAAATTCCTGTTGATTTGAGTCCCGCTAATTTAGATGAAGGGGTGGGTCCGGTTCCTTTAGTTATTGTTATGAACCATATGGGTAAGGAAATGGGAAGAATCATTGAAATACCCAAGGAATCATGGGAAAAGGATCTGTTAACGATCTTAAAATCAAATGGTATTAGGTAAGGTGTAAGAGTAAAATTAGACTAAAGAAGCACGCTGGGGACATTGTTTTTACTAATTTCTTGAGCGTTCCATGTTTCGTTGAACCATTGTATGGTAGTCGGAATAGCTCTTTGGTGATTGTAGTATTTTACCCCAATAGAGAGTCCAATAATAATTTGCAAAGTTATTAAAACCAAGGAAATAGGAGTTGTAAGGTTGTAAATGAAAATATTGGTATTGTAACCGTATTGTTGGTAAAACTGTTCTGGGTATTGAAATCCTTGTGGGCCTTGAGCTGCGTAATACACTGTAAATCCAAATAGCAGAAGGAAGAGTGAGAAAAGCAGAATGAAAATTCGTTGATGTTGAAACGCGCCGATTTTAAGTTCGATGTACATGTCTTGGTCGGCACCTAGGAATCTTCCATGAGCGAAGTTAGATAGTTGCTTGTTTTTGGATATGGTTTCTAGGGAAAAATCGAAGGGACTGACTTCGCCATAGAAAAATTTTGTGCCTGGTGTTTTTTTATAGTTTACATCGCTTAAAAATGTTTGGTGGGTTAATTTTTGAGCGAGATCACTTCGAGTTGTATTTGTTTTCAGGTAATGAATTGAAAAAGGATAGCCGAACATAAACTATGAATTTAACTGTTGTTGGGTTAAAGATAATTCTTTGAGTAAATCAGGATTTTCAAAAACTCCGTTTCCTACTACAATATAGTCAGCTCCACTCAACCAAGCTTGTTTTGCTTGGGAAGCACTTTTTATTCCTCCGCCCACGAATAAAATGCAAGAGGAATTGGAATATACTGATTGAATTAGCTCTTGACTTACAGTATTCTGTGCACCGCTACCTGCATCCATATAAATGAGTTGCATGCCTAGGTATTGTCCTGCTAAAGCAGTTGCGGCGGCAATATCGGGTTTGTTGTTGGGGATAGGCAGAGTTCCACTCATGTAAAGGGCGGAGGTTATATTGCCAGATTCGATGAGCATGTAACCGGTTGGAATGGTTTCGATACCGGAGTTTTTTATCCAAGGTGCAGCTACTACTTGTTTGCCGATTAAGAATTCTGAGTTTCTGCCGGAGATGAGGCTCATAAATAAAATGGCATCAGCTTCGTTGCACAACTGAATTTCGTTGCCTGGGAATAGGACAACATTCTTGGCTCCCATTTTTTTGAGGTCGGTTACACATTTTTGTGTTATGCCGGCAGAAAGTAAGGAACCTCCAACCAGAAAAAGTTCAATACCGAATTGTTGAGATAAATCAAAAATGCGATTGGTTAGGTTTCCGTGCTGATCGGGATCGATGAGTACAGCTAAACCTTTGTAGTTGGATTTTTTCTGATTTGATAATGTTTGAAGAATACTCATTCGATAACTCGTACAAATTAACGGAAAAAGGGGCGTTATTGTATCACAATAGGTAAAATAATATGTCTAATTTTTAAGATTAATTAGAGCAGTGATTATCAATCAATTGGGGTTAAATAATTGATATATAACGAATTAAATACTATCCACATTGCAATGCCTTGGTTTTATTGGGTTTGTTGCAATTGTGTGGATAAGATGGGAATTGGAATTAATAGAATGAGAGATAGTTTTGTTATCCCGAGTGAAATTTAGCCCCAAAGGAAACTCGAAAATACATTGTTACAACCAACCAAAATTAAACGCAAAATGACAAAAAAAGCCAGCACCCCCACCACCATTGACGGCAATGGTTTGAAGTTTATTCGAATGAACACACGCGAAGGGATTTCGCCTTTTGACATGTTTGATTACGATTATCGTACATCGGTTATTAAAAAGCCGGATGGAAGTGTCGTTTTTGAAATGCAAAACGTGGAAGTTCCTGCGGGATGGAGTCAAGTTGCAACAGATATTATGGCGCAGAAGTATTTCCGAAAAGCGGGAGTGCCACAGGCGGATGGTAGCACAGGTTCAGAAACATCGGTGAAGCAGGTGGTTCATCGTTTGGCTGACACGTGGCGTTATTGGGGGGAGAAACATGGATATTTTGCGAGCGCTGAGGATGCACAGATTTTTTACGAGGAGTTGGTTTATTCAATGTTGAATCAAGAGAGTGCGCCGAACTCTCCGCAGTGGTTTAACACGGGTTTGTATCACACATATGGTATTACGGGTAAGCCTCAAGGTCATTACTATGTAGATCCAGAGACCGAAAAGTTGATGAAATCAACCAGTGCTTATGAGCGTCCACAACCCCATGCATGTTTTATCTTATCGGTTGATGATGATTTGGTAAATGAGGGCGGTATCATGGATTTGTGGGTTCGTGAAGCTCGTATTTTCAAATACGGTTCGGGTGTTGGAACCAATTTTTCTCGCATTCGTGGCGCTGGGGAGAAATTATCAGGAGGTGGAACTTCTAGTGGTTTGATGAGTTTCTTGCGTATCGGCGACCGAGCTGCTGGTGCTATTAAAAGTGGTGGAACTACACGTAGAGCAGCGAAGATGGTTTGCTTGGATTTAGATCATCCAGAGGCTATGGAGTTCATCCAATGGAAAAAAGAGGAAGAAAAGAAAGTGGCTGCATTGATTGCGGGAGGTTATCCTAGCGATTATGAAGGGGAAGCTTATAACACAGTTTCTGGTCAGAATAGTAATAATTCAGTTAGAATACCGAATTCATTCTTTGAGCGTTTAGAAAAAGGTGAAGATTGGGAATTCAAAGCACGTTCAACTGGAGAGGTCATGAAAACTTTGCCTGCTCAACAGGTATGGGATGCCATTGGAGATGCGGCATGGAGTTGTGCGGACCCAGGTGTGCAGTACGATGATACAATCAATGAATGGCATACATGTCCAGAAGGTGGCCGTATCAATGCTTCTAACCCATGTTCTGAGTACATGTTCTTGGATAACACCGCATGTAACTTGGCTTCTTTGAACTTGAGAAAATTTTTCGATGAAAACACTTGTCTGTTTGACGTGGATAAATTGGAATTCGCATCAAGATTGTGGACTGTAGTTTTAGAGGTGAGTGTATTGATGGCACAATTCCCTTCAAAAGAAGTTGCACAATTGAGCTATGACTACAGAACTTTGGGATTGGGATATGCCAACTTAGGATCTGTTTTAATGAGTGCGGGTATTCCATATGATAGTAAGGAAGCGACAACAATAGCTGGTGCAGTTACAGCAATTTTAACTGGAACAGCATACGCAACCAGTGCCGAAATGGCAGCCACTAAAGGCCCCTTCCGTATGTATGAAAAAAATAAAAAGCATATGTTACGTGTAATTCGTAACCATAGATATGCGGCTTACAATACACCATTGGCTTTCGAAGGTTTGGGAGTCAATCCAGTTTGTATTGATGAGAAATATTGTCCTGATTACTTATTGAAATCGGCATGTGATTCATGGGATAAGGCGGTTCAGTGGGGAGAGAAGTACGGTTTTAGAAACGCTCAAGCAACCGTAATTGCCCCAACAGGAACCATCGGTTTGTTGATGGATTGTGATACCACGGGTATTGAGCCTGATTTCGCATTAGTTAAGTACAAAAAACTATCGGGTGGTGGATATTTTAAAATTGTAAATAACACGGTACCAGTAGCTTTAAAGAATCTCGGTTATTCGGAAGAACAAGTAGAGGCGATTGTTAATTATGCTAAAGGGTATCAATCTTTTGCAACAGCTCCGCACATCAATCATAACACATTGAAAGCAAAAGGTTTTAATGATTCGGACATAGAGAAATTGGAAGCCGCCGCTCCTACAGCATTTGAAATTGGTTTTGTATTCAATAAATTCACTTTAGGTGAAGATTGTATGGAGCGTTGTGGTTTATCACCAGCTCAGTACAATGCACCTGACTTTAATATGCTTTTGGAACTTGGATTTGATCGTAAGCAAATTAGTGAAGCCAATTTGCATGTGGTTGGAACCATGACAGTTGAAGGTGCTCCAGGTTTGAAAGAAGAGCATTTGCCTGTATTTGATTGTGCTAATCGTTGTGGAAATATTGGTGTTCGTTATATCCATCCATTTGCACACATTCGCATGATGGCTGCAGCGCAACCATTCATTTCTGGTGCAATTAGTAAAACAATTAATCTTCCAAATGAAGCAACACACGATGATATCAAGAGTTGTTATGAATTAAGTTGGAAGTTAGGACTTAAAGCGAATGCTTTGTATCGCGATGGATGTAAATTGAGTCAACCTTTGAGCAATAAGTCTGAAACGAAGGAAGAAGAAGCAGACAAAGATGGCATAGAAGCAAAAGAAGCTGGAGCAGAAAGAGTGGTGCGTGTGGCAGAGGAATTAACTCCTGAAATCGTACTTGAAGCGGCTAAGCGTATTTTGAACGAGAGCACTGATACGAAGTTTAAGCGACAGTTGTCCAATATTGTTGAGAAAAAGCGCTTACCAAACAGAAGAAATGGATTTACACAAAAAGGTCGCGTTGGAGGTCAAACCATATTTGTTAGAACAGGAGAGTACGATGATGGAACTTTAGGTGAAATCTTCATTGATATGCATAAAGAAGGTGCAAGTTTCAGATCTTTGATGAACTGTTTTTCAATTGCTATTTCCGTAGGGTTGCAATACGGTGTTCCGTTGGAAGAGTTCGTAGATAAATTTGCATTCACACGCTTCGAACCTAGTGGAATGGTAGAGGGTCATCCAAACATTAAAAATGCAACTTCTATTGTGGACTATATTTTCCGTTTATTGGGATTTGAATATCTGAATCGCGAAGATTTAGTACAGATAAAACCTTCAGAACAGAAACTTCCTATTTCAAATGAAGTACCTATTATTTCTGAATTTACGCCAGTTTTTAACCCAGAACCTATGGTTTCTCTTGATGTTAACCGTGCGGCAAAAGCCGAAGCGGCTGCAAATGGTGCGGTGAAAGATATGCAAGACCATTTACGTGAGGTACAAAGTGATGCACCTGCATGTAATGTTTGTGGACATATAACTGTAAGAAGCGGTACATGTTACAAATGCTTGAATTGTGGAAACAGTTTGGGTTGTAGCTAAGAATTGAAAAATACAGCTTTTTGCTAGTAAAATGATAAGGCCGACCTGTAAAGTCGGCCTTTTTTATTGAAACAATGCCAATTATTAACTCGTCGAACAATTGATGGTAACGCAGTATAATGAATTGAAACGGATTGCAATTGATTAAGCGCAGAACGATGAATTGAAACGGATTGCAATTGATTAAGCGCAGAACGATGAATTGAAACAGATTGCAATTGATTAAGCGCAGACGATGAATTCAAATGCTGCGAAGAATGGTTGGAATATCGAAATATTTTACAATAATGAGCCTTATTAATTGGTTTTTATAGTTTTTTGCAAAGAACAACTAAATAAGTTTTAATTTCGTCTTTCTCCTATGTTGAAACGAATTTTGCTTTTGTGGTTATTGCTGTTTAGCATATTTTCTACAGGAGCACAGGTGGATTTTTCAACAACAAATGCTCAAGGATGTGCACCATTAACTACAGGTTTTCAGGTAACAACAGGCACTTGGGTTCGATGGAATTGGATATTTGGTAACGGGAATACCTCCACGTTGCAATCACCATCTGCCATATATTCAACCAGTGGATTTTACACAGTCACTTTGGAAGTTTGGGATGCCAATGGTCAGAAATACTCTAAAACCAAGAATCAGTTCATTCGGGTATTTAAAAAACCCACGGCTAGCTTTAATTTGAGTGCGAGTCCAATTTGCTTGGGGGAATCTGTGAAATTTACAAGTACATCACAAAGGGGTGATACCAATATTGTTAAATATTCTTGGGATTTTGGGGATGGAAACATTCGCAATAATGACCCAATCAATCATACCTACAACAAGGATGGAAAGTACACGGTATCCTTAGTAATTACAGATGCGAACGGATGTACCGATAAAATAATTCGCACAGGTGTTATAGAAGTGTATCCTAAACCAAAGGCATTGTTTTCAATAGATTCTGCATATGATTGTCAGGTTCCCACAACTATACCTTTCCGAAACCAAAGTTCGGGTAGCAGTTTGCGTTATTTGTGGTGGTTTGGAGATGGTACGAATTCCAATCAATTTGAACCTCGTCACAAATATACATCACTCGGCACATACACTTCGAAACTGGTAGTGGTAGATGCAAATGGGTGTAAAGATTCAATGATTAAAGCCAACGAGTTGTATTTGGGTCCAATCAAAATAGATTTCAAAGCGGATATAACACAGGGTTGTGGTATGCTTAATGTAAATTTTACCAATTCTGGCACCTTTAACGGAGGTTTGAATTATTATTGGGATTTTGGAGATGGAACACAATCCTCCAAAGCCTTCCCATCAAAACAATACACCAAAATTGGAAAGTACACAGTAAAACTTACCGTAGTATCGGTATTTCGAAAATGCAGTGCCACGGTGGAAAAATTCGAATATATTAAGGTGAATTATAGACCGAATGGAAAAATCAAATTGTCGGATTCTTTCCCTTGCAATGTGCCTTATTCAGAATCATTTGAGTATATAGATTCGCAGAAGGTGGATCAAATTCAGTGGTTTACAATGGATGAAGATGATCCCTCAAAAAGAGTTTTACAAGGTAAGAATAACCCACAAAGTGCTATTATATTTTCACCTAAAAATCAATGGGTGATGGCCCGGGTAACAACCAAAGAGGGTTGTACTGATTCATTCTACTATAAGCGAATTGAGCTGCCTAAACTCAGTCATCAGTTAAATGGTGAGACGTATGGTTGCGTTCCTTTTACTTTTAATCAATCTGTGGTTAATTTAAATTCTAATCGTAAAGTGAAGAGGGTGGAATGGTTATTTACCGATGGCGATTCGATGATTGGATGGTCTGTAGAGAAGGATTTTTACGATACGGGGGTTTTCAATTATAAGTATAGAATTATTGTTCATCCGAATTGTGTTTTTCAGTACAATGGAAAGATTCACGTTGGAATGAAGGTGGATCCTTCTTTTGAATTAGATTCAGCTGGTGGTATATGCAATAACCAACCCATTTATTTTAGAAATACAACCAATTACAAAGGTTTATACATTGATAGTTTTAAATGGATTTTTGATGATCCTAATGATAATTTTAGAAAGATAGTAGGACCTTGGATTGGCTTTCCTCCTTCCTATTCACGATCTAATTTGTTTAAGCAATACGATAGAGATACAGGAGTTATAGATCCAATGTTGATAGGTTATCATCGTGGATGTCCAGATACAGCCTACCTAAGTGATTCATTTTGGTTGAAGTCGGCCTATGCAGAGATTGGTGCTGATTTAGATATATGCAATAAAAATCAGTTAAAACTGTATAATAAGTCAGTTAAGTATAATAGATGGTTTTGGGATTATAACGGAAATATGATTTACACAGATACCGTTATATTAGATTCACGGAGTAGTCATAAAATAACTTTGTGGATTTTTCATGATTCAACGGGTTGTTGGGATACAGTTAGGTATGAATATGAACCCACAAATTTAAACTCGGTACAGATTCGTTGGGAGGATTTTGAATTGTGTTCACCGGGTTTTGTACAATTAAGAGGGGTAGGATTTCCAGAAAAGAATTTTTGGATTATGGGTGTCGATACCATTAGAAATGCGCAAGGAGCGAAGTTTACATTCAAAGAAGCAGGGATTTATCCATTGAAGATAGTTTTAGAGTATGGAGTATCTTGTATTAAAATTCTTACAGATACAGTAAGAATCGGTGACGGCGACTTAAGAGGTTCTATAATAAATAAGGGTGGTTGTTTGCCGATGAAAGTACTGTTTATAGATTCCACGTACAATCCTAAATACAAACATTTCTGGTATTTGAGCAATGGGGATACAGTATGGATGGACAGTCAAAGAGTTGAATTTACCATTCGAAATGCATTTAAGGATACGGTTTATGCTCAATTACAATCTGTTTTTTCTAGAGGTTGTGACGGATCAAAGTCTTATCCGATAAATATTTCTGGGCCGGGTTTCGCAATTCGTAAACAATGGCAACATGCATGTAAAACAGATAGCCGATTTTTAGGAAGCTTGTTATTTAGAAATCCGCCAGCAACTGGTTTTCAAGTTTCATGGGATATGGGCGATGGTACTCGTTATTCCTCGCAAACGGTTAATCATTTATACAGTCAAGCCGGTTGGTTTACCATTAAAGTTAAAGTTGTGGATGTTGGAGGTTGTGTGGCAGAACAACAAGATAGGGTTTATTTTCCAGGTTCTCGAGTTCGAATGAATATTGGCTATCGTTTCGAGGAAAACAAATGTCCACCAATCATAGCTCATTTCAGAGATTCAACGGCTTCATATGGTGTTTCAATTAGGAAGTGGTTATGGGATTTTGGCGACAGCAGTTACAGTACATTGCAACACCCGTCTCATCAGTATTTAATACCGGGAACATATTCTGTTTCACTGTCCATAACGGACTCAATGGGATGTATATTTACCAAGAAATTCATTGACTTAATTGTTGTTCCTGGTCCAGATGGCAAATTCAGTTTTGGTCCATTAACAGGTTGTAAACCACATAAAGTAGATTTTACGTCGGTTGTAAATAAACAAACAGTAGAAATGGAATGGGATTATGGCGATGGTTTTGTGCGCAAGGGCCGTGATTCGCTGCACGTTTACCATAATCCAGGTACTTATATACCATATTTGATTGTTTATGATTCAAATGGTTGTAAACGTGCCATAAATCCATTTGATACCATTTTTGTTTACCCTTCACCTGAAGTTGTTTTAAATAGAAATGGACTGTGTTTGCGTGATAGTATTTATTTGAAAGCGACGTATTTGGACACAAAATATCCTGTGGTATCATGTGAATGGTTTCAAAATTCTCGCTTAATTTCCAGGGATTCTACATTTAATTACTTGTTTCAGGAGAAACAGAATCGATTGTTAGTGATCTCCCAGAATGAAAAGGGTTGTGTTGATACAAGTGAGCTTCAATTCCGATTAAATCAGCCGGAGATTAATATCTCTTCACAAAGAGATACTATTTGTTTGGGTCAGAATTGGGTTGGAGTTGCAAAAGTAAAAACGGACACCGTTTTACAAAAAGAGTATTGGATGATCAACGATAGTTTGGTTTGGTCGAATAATCGTCAACTGTTAATATGGCCTACATCCTCCCAAAGAATTAAAATTCAATATTATGTTGAGGATAACACAAGTTGTTGGGATACGGCTGAGAAAACCAAGATTTTAGCTGTTGGTGATACGCTAGCAGGTGAACCCCCTATTTTTCGACGTGTGAGCGTAGTGCACGATAAGGCCCATGAGCTAGTTTTGAGTAAATACAGGAGTTTTGATTTTGCGGGATATGATTTGTATTGGAATTTAGGAATGGATTATTCATTTCTGAAGAGAAATACTCAATTGTTGGACTCTTATTTTATAAATGAACCGGTTAATGCTTTGTCGAAGGTATATTGTTACAAAGTGGCTTCGAAGAATCTATGTGGAAAAACGCAAGAACTTGATAAGCTAAAAGAACATTGTACCGTGGAATTAAGTGGATTACCTTTGATAAACGCTAGTCAGTTAAATTGGAATTCGTATCGCGGTTGGTCGGTAAGAAATTACAATGTATATCGTAAGAATCTTACAACGGGCATGTTTGATTCGATTGGAGTTGTTGGTGGTAATGTGAATCAATTCGTAGATTCATCGATTGTTTGTTACAAGAAACATGAATACAGAGTAGTTGCGAAAGAGGATGGAGGTTTAAGGGAATTTAGTTGGAGCGACACCTGTCATGTTTTGCCGATTTATATAAATACCGTTTATCCCCCAAAAGTGAAACGCGTATCCGTTATAGATGATTCATATACGCATCTAAATTGGGAAACTAACAATTTGAATACCAAAAGAATAGATCATTATTTAATTAATAGAAAGGGAAACAATTCCAATGCTGAGAAATGGTGGAAAATAAATGCAAGCCAAGATTCTTTGATAATTCGGGATAAATTGGTAGAAGTAGATCGTTTCAGCTATGTTTATCAGGTTAAGGGTATTGACGAGTGTAACGACAGCAGCGAATATAGCAATTTGGCAAAGAGTATTTTGTTGAAGGTGAATTTGAACGAAAATTACGAAACCGAATTGAACTGGAATCGGTATTTACTTTGGAACGCAGGGGTGAAAGAGTATCTTGTCGAAGTGGATCAAGGAAATGGATTTAATGAAATTGGACGTGTAGATTCTTCACGTCACACATTTGTACATCCTAATCGGCAATTCAATTGTATCAAGCGTTTAGACTACAGAATAACGGCTATTCCAGACAAACCGCTTTCTGCTGTTGAAAAATGGTCAGAAATAAGCACAAGTAATGTGAGCAGTCCTGTTCATAGAGCGAAGGTTTTTATCCCGAATGCGTTTACTCCGAATGAAAATAATTTGAATGAATTGTTCAGGCCAGAAGGTGTTTTTATACAATCGTATCATTTGAAAATTTTTAATCGTTGGGGCGAAAAACTATACGATGTTGATGGTTGTGATCACGGATGGGATGGACGATTTCACGGTGATTTGGTGCCGGAAGGTGTTTACATATACCAATGTATTGTGTTGGGAGTGAATGGTGAACGTCATGTATTCAGTGGCGATGTTACCTTGTTGCGTTAATTTTTAGGGTATGATTTTTTGTTTTTCGGGGGATAGTGACTCTTTTCGTTGGTTTGGAATTCTTTGTGAGAGATCTCAGTTTGAATTTTGTTGCATCGTGAATAAAAGTTTCTGAAAATTATTGTATTCTGCCGAATGGATGAACTTAAATTCATTTACTCTCTATCAAAATAAATACCTCGGATTTCTCTAATTTTGTACCTATGGCTTTTGAGAAAGTAACAAGAGAACAAAATTACAGTGAATGGTACAATAATTTAGTCCATAATGCGGATTTAGCAGAGCATAGTGCAGTTAAAGGTTGTATGGTAATCAAACCCAATGGTTATGCCATTTGGGAAAAAATGCAGCAGCAATTGGATAAGATGTTCAAAGAGACGGGTCATTCGAATGCATATTTCCCTTTATTTGTTCCCAAAAGTCTTTTTGAAAAGGAAGAAAAGAATGCAGAAGGATTTGCCAAAGAATGTGCGGTTGTTACCCATTACAGACTGAAAGCGGATCCAAATAAACCGGGAGCGTTGATTGCAGATCCAGACTCAAAATTAACAGAGGAGTTGATTGTACGTCCAACATCTGAGGCCATTATTTGGAATACCTATAAGAATTGGATCCAAAGTTATCGTGATTTACCCATTTTGATAAATCAATGGGCCAATGTGGTTAGATGGGAGATGAGAACTCGATTATTTCTAAGAACTGCTGAATTTTTATGGCAAGAAGGCCACACTGCACACGCCACAAAGGAAGAAGCAATCGCTGAAACAGTACAAATGTTGGATGTTTATGCCGAATTTGCTGAAACATATATGGCCATTCCCGTGATTAAAGGAATCAAAACGCCCAACGAACGATTTGCTGGTGCAGATGAAACATATTGTATTGAGGGGATGATGCAGGATGGTAAGGCCTTACAAATGGGTACATCTCATTTTTTGGGACAAAACTTCGCGAAAGCTTTTGATGTTAAATTTCAGAGTAAAGAAGGCAAATTGGATTATGTATGGGCAACCAGTTGGGGTGTTTCTACTCGTTTGATGGGAGCTTTAATTATGGTTCATAGCGATGATGAAGGTTTAGTTGTTCCCCCAAAATTGGCGCCTATTCAAGTGGTTGCAGTACCTATTTATCGCAGTGAAGAAGAGTTTGATAAGGTAATTTCAAAACTGAATGAAATTGCCGCTGCCTTAAGAAAATTGGGCATATCCATTAAAATCGATTCGAGAGATACGTACAAACCAGGATATAAATTTGCTGAGTGGGAACAAAAAGGAGTTCCTGTTAGATTGGCACTTGGTCCAAGAGATTTGGAAGCGGGTACAATTGAGTTGGCCAGAAGAGATTTAAAAACCAAGGAAACCGTGTTAATGGATGGTTTGGAGATAAAAATTCAAACTCTATTAGAAGACATTCAAAAAGCGTTGTTTGATAAAGCCAAGAATTTCATGGATTCTCGTATCTACGAAGTAAATAGTTGGGAAGAATTCTTGGATGTGATTAATGTAAAACAGGGTTTTGCTTCAGCGCATTGGGATGGTAGTAGCGAAACTGAGGAAAAAATCAAAGAATTGACAAAAGCTACAATACGTTGCATACCGTTGAACAACAAGTTAGAGGATGGTAAATGTGTGTTAACAGGTAATGATTCTAAACAACGCGTTTTATTTGCAAAATCGTATTGAAGAACTACTTTTCGGATTTAGAAGAAGCATTGAATTGTTTTAACCGGTATAATTTGTAATTCCTCGGGAGAATTGTGCTAAGGAATTGAGTATATCGTACATTTGATTAACCAACTTTAAAAATTCATGTACAAGTGTGTGCAATGATCTTTATTTCTTTTGGAATCTGAATTTATGACTAATTCCATTTAAAAAAATGGCAGAAAGTATGATGGTGGTTCCCCAATAGAACGAAGAATTAAGTTCCGTGTTTTCTTTAAAAATGAATATCCCCAAAAGAATACCGTAAATAGGTTCCAGGTTAACGGTGAGATTCGCTGTAAATGCACTTAGTTGTTTGAGGGAAGTAGTTGCAAGATAAAATGTTAAATTGGTGCAAAGAATGGATAAAATTCCTACCCAGAGAAGATCAAGGGATCCATTTTGGAGTTGATTCCAATTGAAATCTTTGGGGTTGAAATTAGGGACCAGAATCAACTTTTCTTGACCGATGAGGTGATGTCCCCCGAAAAAAATAAAAACAGACAGTGCTGATGCGCCGGAAATCATTTCAATGGCACTGATGGTTAGGGGATTTTCGTTTTCAATGTATTTTTTATTGAGGGTTGAAAACAAAGCAGCGAGCGCAGCGCTAATAACACCCACTACGATGGCGTTTGTGTATGAATTGTGTTGATTGTTTATGTTGGATAGGGAATAGCTGATGAGTAAAACGCCAATTATTACAATAAGTCCTGAGAATAGGTCAGTTTTTTTAAACGATTGTTTGAGTATGAGGGGTTCGAAAACCGCGGTAAAAAAGGAGGCAGAGCCCAAACATGCCAGGGTAACTGAAACGGAGTTGCCGAGTTTGATGGAACCGTAGAATGTTAGCCAATGCAAACACACGATAATTCCGATTCCCAGGAATCGGAGTAGGTGTATTGGTTTAATGGTTCTCAAAGATTTCCAAACAATGGGGAACAATAAGTAAATACTTGCAGTAAAAACCATTCGATGCCAAACTAGATTAATAGAGCCGTATGAAATTAATTTTCCAAGTACAGCGGTGAAACCCCAGAGAAAAACGGAAATATGCAGATAAATAAGGGCTTTTTGATAGGATGAATTTGACATAGTGTTATAAAAAATCAAGGCCGAACAAAATTGCTCGGCCAGGATGTTTTTTTGGTATGTAAAAGCGCGTAACAGTTTGCGTTATCTCACGATAACTGATACAAAAATACACGATTTTTTTTAAAATAAAATAGATCAAAAAAAATGCAATCAACAAAAACGGTGATAAGTCCAATTTTGTAGAAATTAATTGTATTTGCCTTTGAATTTTTCCTTTACTTCGGCTACCACGTTGCGTAGTTCTTGTTCTTTGTCTTTATTCATAACTAACAGAACATCGGGAGAATCAACTACAACCAAGTTTTCTACACCGGTTAGAACAACTAATTTATCGGAAGAAGAAAAAACTAAGGAGTTTGATGTTTCGTAGAAACGAGAATTCTGACCGATGGAACCATTTTGAGCATCATCTTTTTTTGAAACTTCCCAAAGACTTTTCCAAGTACCAACATCGCTCCAGCCAAAACTCGAAGGAATAACGAATACATTTCTCTCTTTTTCCATAATTCCATAATCTATGGAAATGCTGGGTGATTGTCCATAAGCCAAGCTCACACTGTTTTTGTAGTTTTGACTAAAGTCAATATCACAAAACAATGTGTGAATTTCGTGAAGATTGGAGTCAAAACGGTTAATGATAGTTTTAACGTTCCAGGCGAATATTCCGGCATTCCACAGAAATTCTTTGCTTTCTATGAAGGTTTTTGCAAGTTCTTCAGTTGGTTTTTCGGTGAATGTTTTTACGGGATGTATTCCGTTATCGGAATGGGTGGGTTGAAATTGGATATATCCATAACCCGTATCGGGACGTGTGGGGTTGATTCCTAGGGTAACGAGTGCGTCGTTGTTTTCCGCAAAATTCAGTGCTTTTTTGGCGGTTTCGAGAAAAAGAACTTCGTTAGTAATTAGGTGGTCGCTTGGTGCAATTATACAGGTTGCATTTGGGTTTTTTTGAAAAATGTAATACGAAGCAAGAGCAACACATGGAGCAGTATTTTTACCGATGGGTTCGGAAAGCACTTGTTCGATATTCATTTCAGGAAGATGTTGAAGAACAAGTTCAACATAATCTTGATTGGTTACTACATAAATATTTTCAGTTGGAACAATATGCGCAAATCGGCTAAAAGTCTGACTCAATAAGGATTGGCCTGTGCCAAGAATATCCATGAACTGCTTGGGAAAGCTTTTCTTACTTATAGGCCAGAATCGTGTACCAATTCCACCTGCCATAATGACAACGTAATGGTTTTTGTTTTTTTCCATAACCGGATTTGTCAAAGATAATCAAAGTATTCCCTCGGAATACAAATCATGTATATGAACGATACCAAAATATTGATGATTTTCGCAAATTAGCAGATGTGAAATTTTCTTTTCTTGCATGATTTCGGCTGCTTGCGTTGCCATATCTGATGTATTTAAGATGACTGGATTTTTAGTCATAATTTGCTCAGCGGTAATATGGTCGATTTGATTGAAGTTGGTTAACATTCTTCTTATGTCGCCATCGGTAATGATACCAACAATAGACTGGTTATCCATTACAACAGTTACGCCCAATCGATTTTCGGTAATATTTAGGATGACTTCTTTCCAAGGCGCACGACATGAAACAAAGGGTTTTGAGTGTTTACTAGCAATTTGCCCACATGTTAGATATAGTTTTTTACCTAATGCTCCTCCTGGATGATATTTTGAAAAATCGTGACCGGTAAAATTTCTAATTTTTAGTAGGGCGATAGCCAATGCATCACCCATTAATAATTGAGCTGTAGTACTGGTGGTGGGAGCTAAGTTATTAGGACAAGCTTCTTTATCGATGGTGGTGTTTAAAACAAAATGTGCATGGGTGGCGAGTTGTGATTGGAGATTTCCAACCATGGCGATAAAGGGATTTCCAAATTGCTGAATAAGTGGAATCAAAGTAACCATCTCAGGCGTGTTTCCACTTTTGGAAATGGCTAGAACAACATCATTATGTTGAATCATGCCTAGATCGCCATGAATGGCATCGGCTGCGTGCATGAAGAGTGATGGTTGGCCAGTACTATTGAGGGTGGCCACAATTTTCTGTCCAATTATAGCTGATTTTCCAATTCCTGTGATGACCAATCTACCGTTACTAGCAAGAATGGCATTGATGGTATTTGCAAAATCGGTATTGATAAAGTGGGGTAAATTCTGCAAACTTCGAAGTTCATTGTAAATGGCTTCTTGCCCTATTTGGATTATTTGATCTTGTGGTAAGGATTGAAACATTTGTGGATTTGTAATGTGGATGGTATTCAATTGTAGGCAAAATTACGAATAAAAAGGGAAATCGTTAATTGAGTAGCTAACTTAAAGAATATCATTGCAATAGAATATAAGTGGGTAAATCTATGTTTTGTATAATATTTTAACCAAAATTTAATTTAAACGTAAATAGGTTTGTTTGGTTTAAAAAAAATGTTGTATTTTCACATACCCAATTTGGTATTTTTTGGAACTTAAATGGTTTAAAGCTATTGGGTAGTTAAACTATGTAACTTGGAGTAAAATAAACAAAAGATAATTGTTTTGTTTTACGGTTTTGAATAAAGATAAAGAGAATTGAAAGTTGTAAATATGCAATCAATGGCAGCACAGATGGAGAAAACTCCCAAGGAGTTTTTAAAGGATTTTTTTGGATTTGATGGTTTTAAGGGAAACCAAGAGCCAGTCATACAAAGTATCTTGGAAGGCAAGGATTGTTTTGTAATAATGCCAACAGGGGCAGGGAAGTCGTTGTGTTTTCAACTACCGGCAATCATG
>CAZQFZ010000003.1:45039-53298 GCA_964592635.1 uncultured Rhizobium sp. | reverse complement strand
CGTTAAATTTGTGCCCCAAACCGCAATTGGTCTTTAAAGATGAAATTTAATACCCTTAGAGTTTTGAACAACTCGTTAATCAAAAAGACGTTGGTACTGTTGTTTACAGTACTTACCCCTTTGTTTGCATTAGCTGCGAGCGACGTGATCGAGCCTCCCAAAGAATTCAGTATTTTGAATTTTGATTGGGTTTCCATTTTAACCGTGGTGTTGATCTTATTAATGATTTTGGTTATTGCCAGAGCATTTGATATTGGATCGCTAACCGAAAGAATTACGGGTAAAACCATTGTTAGTTGGAATAATGTAAACGCGTATGTAGGAATCATCGTGTTGATTCTAGGAATGATTGGCGTTTGGTACGAGTTGAAATACCATGGTAAATATTTGATGTTAGGCAATTCTGCATCCGAACATGGTTCAACGTATGACTCCATGTTCTACTGGACGTTTGGATTTACCTTTTTCGTATTTGTGGTTACAGAGGTATTGTTGTTTTACTTCATGTTCAAATACAGATACAACGAAAATCGCAAAGCATTGTATTACTTCCATAACAATAAATTAGAGGTTATTTGGACCATTGTTCCGTCTATTGTTCTAACGTTCTTAGTTTTGAGAGGGTTTAACACTTGGTCAAAAATCACTACTGAAGTCCCCAAAGAAAGCCAAGAAATTGAAGTATTTGCATACCAATTCGGTTGGAAGGCTCGTTATGCGGGAAATGACAACCAACTAGGAAACTCTAATTTCAATTTCATTTCAGGTACTAACCCATTGGGAATAGCTGAAGATGGTGCGGTTAAAGAACTAATTGCTGAATTGGAAGGCGAAGTAGCTAAATTGAAAGTGAAACAAGAAACAGCTTCAGACAGTATCAAAGTTTGGAAAGCGAAATACGATCGTATGGTTTCAACGGGTTTGAATAGAACATATCCTGAAGATTTCAAAGCGATTAAAGACCAATACAACGATGCTGTAAGCGGAGCATATGAGCGTCAATTAGAAAAGGATATCAAACGAAAGAAAACGGCATTGTCGAGAATTACTGAATATCAAAAAGATAAAGAGTTCTTCAACGGAAAGGCGGCTGATGACAAAATCACTACTGAGGTGGTTTTAATTAAAAACAAGCCCTATGTTTTCAAATTTAGAGCTCGCGACGTGATTCATTCGGCTTACATGCCTGATTTCCGGGTTCAAATGAACTGTGTACCAGGAATGCCAACACAATTTGCATTCACTCCAACAATGACCACGGCTCAAGCACGTGAAATCAAGGGCAACAAAGAGTTCGATTACTATTTGTATTGCAATAAAATTTGTGGAGGAGCACACTACAATATGAAATTAAAAGTAACTGTTGTGGAAAGCGAAGCTGAATACCAAACATGGTTGGCTACCCAAGCTCCTTTTGTGGCACCTTCTGTTCCTGAGTCGCCCGCAACTCCTGCAACCAAAGATTCAACTCAATTAACTACTACCCCTACAGTAGCATTAAAATAAAATTATTAAGACAAAACATATGAGCACAGCAGCTTTACACGCAGACCATCACGCTGATCACCACCACAAGGAGAGTTTCATCAGCAAGTATGTGTTCTCTATGGACCACAAAATGATATCCAAGCAATTCTTGATTACAGGAATAGTTATGGGTATGGTTGGTATGATTATGTCGTTGTTATTCCGTTTACAATTGGCTTGGCCTGATGAGCAATTCGGAATATTAGAAACATTATTGGGAAAATGGGCCGTTGATGGCAAATTGGATCCCAATTTCTATATGGGCTTAGTTACCATCCACGGTACCATCATGGTATTCTATGTATTGACCGCTGGTTTGAGTGGAACATTTAGTAACCTGCTAATTCCATTGCAGTTAGGTGCTCGTGATATGGCATCGCCTATGATGAACATGTTGAGCTACTGGTTCTTCTTCGCAAGTTCAGTGGTATTGTTGATTTCAGTTGGTGTTGAAACTGGTCCTGCATCCGGTGGATGGACAGTTTATCCTCCATTAAGTGCATTGGAGAAAGCAATGCCTGGATCAGGTTTAGGTATGACTTTGTGGTTGGCAGCTATTGCCTTGTTCATTGTGTCATCGTTGTTGGGGGGTATCAACTACATTTCAACCGTGTTGAACATGCGTACTAAAGGTATGAGCATGAACAGAATGCCATTGACTATTTGGGCTTTCTTTTTCACTGCAATCTTGGGCTTATTATCGTTCCCGGTATTGTTGGGAGCTGCGTTGTTCTTGATTTTTGACCGTTCTTTTGGTACTAGCTTCTACCTAAGTGATATTTATTTAGAGGGAGTAGGTGCTTTGGAAAACATCGGTGGTAGTCCTGTTTTGTACCAGCATTTGTTCTGGTTCTTGGGTCACCCTGAGGTGTATATCATTTTAATGCCTGCATTGGGTATTACTTCGGAAGTTATTTCTACTAATGCACGTAAGCCAATCTTTGGTTACACTGCGATGATCATTTCCTTGATGGGAATTTCTTTCTTGTCGTTTATTGTGTGGGGTCACCACATGTTTATCACAGGGATGAATCCATTCTTGGGGTCTGTATTTATGATATTAACTTTGATTATTGCCGTTCCATCGGCAGTAAAGGCATTCAACTATTTGACTACACTTTGGAAAGGTAACTTGCGTTTCAATCCTGCGATGTTGTTTTCAATTGGACTAGTTTCTTTCTTTATTTCAGGGGGTTTAACTGGTATTTATTTGGGAAATGCTGCTTTAGATATTCAATTGCACGATAGTTATTTTGTAGTAGCTCACTTCCATTTGGTAATGGGTTCTGCAGCTATTTTCGGTATGTTCGCTGGTATATACCATTGGTTCCCGAAAATGTATGGTAGAATGATGAACAAAACGTTGGGTTATTTCCACTTCTGGTTGACATTCATCACAGCGTACTTGGTATTCTTCCCTATGCACTTTATGGGATTAGCAGGTGTACCACGTCGTTACTACCAATTCACATTGGTAAAAGAATTCGACGTTTGGATGGATGTAAATAAGTTGATTACAATTTCTGCAATTGTTGCAGGAGCGGCTCAATTGTTGTTCATTTGGAACTTCTTTTACAGTATCTTCAAAGGGAAAAAATCAGAACAAAATCCGTGGCAGTCAAATACTTTAGAATGGAGCACGCCTGTAGAGCGTATCCACGGAAACTGGCCTGGTGAAATTCCAACAGTTTACAGAGGTCCTTACGAGTATTCACGTCCAGATCGTGACGAAGATTTCTTCCCACAATATGTTCCGGATGAAAATGCTCCTGAGATTTTGCATCCAGAGGAGACCAAAACTGCCCCAAGTGAGAAAGAGGAAGAGACAGTAGAAACAAGCGTTTTCTTTGCTGCGATTAAGCGGGTATTTGGTTTGAGCTAATTATGATTTCAAGCGGAATAAACTCCGGTTTGATAAAATGGTACAGACGAATAGGTTTATATACCTGTTCGTCTGTTTTTTTATTGTTTTTATTGGGAAGCTTGGTTCGTGCAACTGGAAGTGGAATGGGTTGTCCAGATTGGCCTAAATGTTTTGGACAATTGGCACCGCCATTTTCAGAAGAGCAATTGCCTTCCAATTATCAAGAGGTTTTTCTAAAAAAGCGAATAAAAAAGTTAGACCGTTTTGTAGGTGCATTAGAAAAAGTGGGTTTAGAGAATAAGGCGGCTTTGATTCGCGCTGACAAATCGCTTTTGGAACCAGAACCGTTTGATGTAACTAAGGCCTGGATAGAGTATATTAACCGTCTTTTTGGAGTACTTAGCGGTATTTTCGCAGTGATTTTTGTGGTGTTGGGTTTTAGATTGCGCAAGTCATATACAAAAGCGTTTCTATGGTTAATGGTTGGATTTGTGTTTTTATTACTTAACGGTTGGTTGGGTAGTTATGTGGTTGCCACAAATCTCTTGCCGGGTATAGTATCACTGCATTTTATCTTGTCATTTATATGTTTGTTTGCATTCATGAAGTCGCTCGATTCGGTGATTCCCATTTTGAGTCTGCACAGTGAAAGCAAAAAATGGAATTGGGTGGGTTTAAGCAGTCTGTTGTTTATAGTTGTCATATTGGGTACTTGGTCGAGAGAACAAGTTGAGATATTGAAAGAAACGAATAGTTTGGTAGATATCAAAGACAACATGTTGAATTTTCGAAAAATGGACCTGTTGTTTGCTATTCATCGGTATGTTCCAGCTTTTATTGCTCTTTGGGGATATCGAATTTGGAAGCAATCTGGTTTGCTTTATAAGGAATCACATGGATTTTGGTTGATGCTGGCGAGTGTTTTACAGATTTGTTTAGGTGCAGTCCATATTGTTTTTGTGGTACCAACATGGACGCAGATTGCCCATGTAGTATTGGGTAGTGGATTATTGACGTATGTGTTTGCTGTTACACTGTCGCATAGAAATAGTTTAAATTAGAAGGAATGAGCGAAAAAAAATCGACATTTAGAGCTTATGCGGAATTGGTTAAATTCCGTTTAACGAGTACTGTGGTGGCAACATCGTCTTTCGGTTATATCATTGCACTCAAATACATACATGCTTCAAATTGGAAGTCTAATTTTGATTGGATTTTATTTCTAGGAGTTTTAGTAGGAGGTATGTTCATTGTATTTGCGGCAAATGGATTGAATCAGATAATTGAAAAAGACAATGATTCGAAGATGAACCGTACGTCGAACCGTCCAATAGTTGAGGGTCGAATTTCAGTAGCACATGCTCGGATATTTTGTTGGGTAACAGGTTTTTTGGGGATATTTATTCTGATAGGCAGTGGTGCTCCTTTTTTGTCGGTATTATTGGGTGCATTGAGTTTGATTATCTATGTGTTTTTATATACACCGATGAAACAAATATCACCCATTGCGGTTTTGGTGGGAGCAATTCCGGGGGCACTTCCGCCCTGGATAGGATATACTGCGGTGGTGCCAAGAATGGATGAATTGGGATTGATTTTATTTTTAATTCAATTTTTTTGGCAATTTCCGCATTTTTGGGCAATTGCTTGGCTTTTGCACGACGATTACCAGAAGGCAGGATATTGGTTATTACCATCGCAAGGAGGAAGAGATAAAAAGAGTGCTTATCAAATACTTATTTACACGGTTATTTTGAATTTGGTGAGTTTGATGCCCTTGATGTATGGTGTGTCATCCATTAACGCTGTAGTTGTATTAATCCCTTTATCTTTGTTTTTCTTTTACATGGCGTTCAAATTGTTTAGGAGTTTGGATGTTAAAGATGCGAGAAAATTACTTTTTGCATCGTTTTTATACACTCCTGTTGTATTTTTGTGCTACATTTTGTTTTAAAGGAATATGAAAGCAACCAAATATAAAGATCCGAAGCCAGCAGTAGTGCCAGCCAAATTGAATTTGTGGTTGTTTATGTTGGCCAGTAGTATGCTATTTGCAGCCATGGTGAGTGCATTCATTGTGCATCGCCCAGATGCAGAAGGTCGTGGTGCTTGGACTGCTTTCGACCTGCCCATTTTCTTTTTATATTCAACTGTAATTGTGGTTTTGAGTTCGGTTACCGCATTTTACGCCTACAAAAGTGCTAAAAACGACGAACTGAGTCAGAATAAGTCGTGGTTATTGGCTACAACGATTTTGGGCACCCTGTTTTGTGTGTCACAATATTTAGGTTGGAATCAAATGGTACGTTTGGAGTTGACATTCGTTAACGCCCGTCCTGAAGATATTTCTGCATCCTATGTTTGGGTTATTACAGTACTGCATTTCATTCATATTTTGGGTGGAATCGGTTTGTTAATAGCTACATGGATTCAGGCAATTAGATTAAATGTTCACAAAAAAAGCATGACTTTAATGTCAATTACGCACACTTATTGGCATTTTGTTGGTTTATTGTGGATTTTCTTGTATTTATTCCTTTATTTCGCACAGTAGTAAATTTACCCAATGGCAAATCATACAGAAGCAACATTTGAGAAGCAGCCCATGTGGGCTGGAGGACGTTCTCCCTTTAATGTGAGTTACGGAAAATTAATGATGTGGATATTCTTATTATCCGACGCATTTACCTTCTCTAGTTTACTAGTTCAATACGGAGCTCAACGCTTTAGTAACATTCAATCGCCGGTTACAACCAAATGGCCTGATCCTGCGTCAATTTTTAACCATTTCCCATTTATGCACGGTTTGCATTTACCATTGCTATTTGTGAGTGTAATGACGTTTATCCTGATTTTGAGCTCTGTAACTATGGTATTAGCTGTAGAAGCAGGACATAGAAATAGCAAGAAAGAAGTTCAACGTTATATGCTTTACACCATTGTTGGTGGTGCGGCTTTCTTGGGATGTCAAGCTTGGGAATGGTCAACATTCATTCACGAAGGTGCGCGTTTGTACGGAAATACTTTCGGTATCACAGAACAAGGTTACAAACATCTTTCTAGTGTAGGTTTTGGAGATCATTTTGAATGGGCTTTAGGAGATAGAACCAATGGTCCAGTTCCATTTGCGGCATTGTTTTTTATCGTAACTGGATTCCATGGTTTCCACGTATTTTCTGGAGTAGTTATCAATGTAGTGGTTTACATAATGACCGTTCGTGGTGTATTTGAACGTCGTGGACACTATGAAATGATTGAAAAGGCTGGTTTGTACTGGCACTTTGTAGATCTAGTATGGGTATTCGTATTCACATTCTTCTATCTAATCTAACCATTAACCAATAATTTTATAAAGCAATATGGAATTTTATACTAAACCAGGCGATTACGATCCGATTACTTACGTTCCTCATAACGAGAGTCACGGTACCAAGGAACTTTGGAGAACGTTTTGGCTGTTATTGGGTATCACCATTTTAGACTTCATCATTTATTTCGTGATGGGACCATCTGGATTGAGAAACGTAATTTTCATTCTTTTCGGGTTGGTGAAAGCGTACTACATCGTAGGAGCATTTATGCACTTAAAACACGAAAAAATTAATTTAGCTTTGGCTATTTTAGTGCCAACCATCTTTATTATAGGTTTAATTATGGGCCTATTGTATGAAGGAAATGCACTGAGCATGATTAAATAATTATGTCTATCCTTTCAAAAAAGAATATAAAAGTGGCCGCTTTCGCGGCCCTTATTATTTTGCCCGCTTTAGGCGTGTTCTTTTGGGGTAATGTAAGTTGGGTACATAAAGAACTACCTATCCTTGGAAATACAGTTGAACTACCCAATGGTGAAAAAGAATACCATACCGTTGGTGATGTAGTTCTGTACAATCAACACGGTCAGAAAATTAGCATGTCGGATTTCGATTCGTCAATTCTTCTTGTAAACATCTTCTTTGCGAGTTGTCCGGAAGTTTGTCCAGAAATGAATAAACAAATTCAATCCGTTGCAGAAGGGTACATTCGCGAAAACAATATTAAGTTTTTAACTGTTTCTATAGATCCAGAGTCGGACTCAGTTCCAGTATTAAAGCGCTATGCCGATGCTTATGATGCGGATTTGAACAAACGTACCTTTGCAACAGGTAATAAAAAAGAGATCTACGATTGGGTTATGAATGATTTATTGTTGGCTACTGAACAAAGGGGTGCTGATTTTATTCATGATGACAAAGTGGTTTTAATTGATCGCAATCGTAGAATACGCGCAATTTTACCCACGCGTGCACCAACCAACAGTGAAAAAATTGAATTAATTCGAAGAATTAAAGACGATATTGAAAATCTTAAATATGAATACAGAAAAAAAGCCTTGGATAAGTGATAAGTCCTTCTTTTGGTTAGTAGTGGGTATTTCATTAATTGTGCCTGCCGTGGTATCCTTATTGCGCTACATGCCCGATAATTTTCGTCCTTCAGTGGAGTTTGCGCGCACCTTACCCAAGTTAAATGCTATTATAAATACGTTAGTATCAATTACGTTGGTTTTGGGATTTTGGGCTATCCGTTATAAAAAAGATAAGGCACTCCATCAAAAATTCATGGCAACGAGTTTTCTATTGTCAACACTGTTTTTAGTGAGTTACATTATTTATCATTTCACCGTTCCTCATGTAAACTTCTGTAAAGATGGTTGGGTGAAAGCAGTGTATTTAGTCATCTTGTTTTCGCATATTGTACTTGCCGCTGTTATTCTCCCCATGGTGTTATACACGATTTATTACAGTACTTCTGGACAATTTGCCAAACATAAGAAATGGGCACGCTGGACGTTCCCATTGTGGTTGTATGTTTCTGTAACAGGAGTA
>CAZQFZ010000003.1:25212-44939 GCA_964592635.1 uncultured Rhizobium sp. | reverse complement strand
TGTGATTAAAATCACCCAAATTGTAATATTATAGTTGTAAATTCGTGTGAACAAAAAAAACCAATCTAACATGAAAAAAGTAAGCACTTTATTGTTGATGTCTACGTTGTTTTTTGGTACGGTATATTCCCAATGTCCTATGTGTAAAACAGCATTGACTAGTTCCAGAAAAGAAGGTGTTAATAAGTACGAACGGCAAGTTGGAAATGGTATCAATAAGGGAATTTTGTTTCTTATGTCTGTACCTTATGTGTTGGTAGCCGGTGCAGGTTTTGCTTTTTATAAATCCAACCAAAAGAAGAAGGCACAGTCTAAACCTGTGCGTTATTAAAAATGGCTAAAAACAGAGCAGGTGTTATTGCTTTTTTCGGAGGAAGATGTCCTAAGTGCGGAAAAGGTAAAGTATTTAAAAATTCGATTTTATCCTTTAAGAAATTTACTGATACGAATTTGGAATGTTCAAATTGTAAATTAAGTTTAGAACCAGAAACGGGTTTCTTCTTTGGCGCGATGTATTGGAGTTATGCAATTTTGGTGGGCTTTACCGTGATTATGTCTATTGTACTCAATATGGTGGGTTATTTTGATCAAGCTTTATACATAATTCCTGTATTGATAGTTTTCACCTTACCCTGGGTTTTTCGGTGGGGAAGATTGTTGATGTTGTACATAGTATATCCTTTGATGTACAAAGAGAAGTTTTTTGGAAAAGATTCCGAGGAGTAACATATTGCTATACTATTTAGGACTTTGAAATCCTCAGGAAAAGATTCTGAGGTGAATTTTTCAATTGGATTGATTCTATTCGCGGAAGTTTAGGTCAAACAAAGAGTTTAAACAGAGTTTCATAAAAAATCCCCATGATAATCATGAGGATTTTTTATTGTGATTTACGTTTTTAATAGAAACTTAGTTTAATTTAGCAGTAAACAAGGTTGTCGATTGGCAAATCAGATTACTAAATATCAAACAAGTGTACTTTTCTATCTGAAAACATTTAATCTTATTCTCCAGTTGCTGGTTCTACTTCAACAACGGTTTCGCCTTGATTGATTTTGGCTAAGATTTTAGCTTCTATATCTGCAATTAATTCAGGATTATCTTCTAATAAAGATTTTACAGAATCTCTACCTTGCCCTAATTTGGTGCCATCATAGCTGAACCAAGAACCGCTTTTTTGAACAATATTGTTATCTACAGCAATATCCAATACTTCTCCTACGCGACTAATACCTTTTCCGTACATAATATCAAATTCAACAACACGGAACGGAGGAGCTACTTTATTCTTTGCCACTTTTACTTTGGTACGATTACCAATAATTTCATCACCATCCTTGATTTGAGCATTTCTACGAATATCTAAACGTATGGATGCATAAAATTTTAATGCGTTACCACCGGTGGTAGTTTCAGGATTACCAAACATTACTCCGATTTTTTCACGAAGCTGGTTGATAAAAATAGCAATACAACCTGTTTTGTTGATAGTACCTGTAAGTTTTCGAAGTGCTTGCGACATTAATCGGGCGTGTAAACCCACTTTGCTATCGCCCATATCACCTTCAATTTCTGCACGGGGAACCAATGCAGCTACGGAGTCAATAACTAAAACATCAATGGCACCAGAACGAACTAAGTTATCAGCAATTTCAAGTGCTTGTTCTCCATCGTCGGGTTGTGAGATAAGCAGATTGGAGGTATCGATACCTAATTTTTCGGCGTAGAATTTATCGAAAGCATGTTCAGCATCGATAAATGCACAAATTCCGCCTTTTTTTTGTGCTTCGGCTATGGTGTGAAGTGCAATAGTTGTCTTACCAGAACTTTCAGGACCATAAATTTCAACAATTCTACCACGGGGGAATCCACCAACTCCTAGGGCTAAGTCTAAACCAAATGATCCTGTAGAAATAACATCTACACTTACTTTATGGGTATCATCCATTTTCATTACGATGCCTTTACCGTAGGACTTTTCAAGTCGTTCAATGGTTTGTTGAAGGGCTTTTAATTTTTCTTTTTGTTCGCTCATTATGGTTTCAAATTTATATGACGGAGTTGAGAATTGATTTGTGTTTTTTACAAATCTTCAAATGATGTTTTGCACATTTTGAAGATTCAAAAATACGAGAATGAAAATATATTTGCCAAATAAATGTTAAAAAAATTATCAATTATGCATGTCGAAGAAATTGAAGCGATCGAAATCCCAGGAAAGAAAAGGATAGGCGTCCCCCGAAAAAAGGAATCAAGAGAATTGAAAAATGGCAGCGATTTTAATTCGATTGATGTGTTACGTCAAAAAATTAAGAGGTATGGACGGAGGAATTTAACGGAGTTGGAATTATTGGTTTTGGTTTTAAATTATAAAACAAACAAGCGATTTAATTTGGAAGAATGTAGAATACTGTTTGGGAAATATGAAAATCGGTTGGAGGATTTTTCGCAGATTACCTTGGAAGAAATTTCGCAATTTGATGGGTTAACAGAATCGCAGGGCATTTTACTTATGGCCATGTGGGAGTTGGCCAATCGGAAATGGAGCGTCAATGAGCAGAGAACGAGTATTCGAAACAGTGGCGATGTAAAAAATATTTTGCGACATTATTTGATGGATTTATCGCATGAAGAATTTTATGTGATGTATTTAAATAGGGCCAATCGGGTAATTAAATTGGAGCAATTGAGCAAAGGTGGGTTGTCGGCAACGGTTGTAGATGTTAAATTAATCATGCGACAGGCTTTGTTATTAAAGGCCTCAACGTTGATTTTAGCCCACAATCATCCATCCGGGAATTTACGTCCTTCGGAGGAAGATTTAAAGTTAACAGCTCAGATTAAAAAGGCTTGTAAGTATTTTGATTTGAAGTTGTTAGATCATTTGATATTTGGTGGGAAGGATGTGTTGAGTTTTGCCGATGATGGTTTGCTTTAATTGCATGCAAATCATGAACAAAATTCACTTTGAAAATCGTAAATTCGCATCACAATATGAACGAATTCAATGCCCGCTATTCAACGCCTTTTGAGCAAAGGCATAATGGCCCAAGTAACGATGATGTACGTCAAATGTTAGAAGTAATTGGCGTAAGTAGTTTGGATGAATTGATTGATAAAACTGTTCCAACCAACATCCGTATGAAGGATGCGTTGAATGTGGGTGCTCCACAATCAGAAGCGGAATTTTTGAATCAATTGAGAAAAGTGGCTTCGAAAAATAAAGTATTCAAGAATTACATTGGGATGGGATACTACAATACCCTAACTCCCGCAGTGATTTTGAGAAATATCATGGAAAATCCAGGATGGTACACACAATATACCCCTTACCAAGCGGAGATTGCTCAAGGTCGTTTGGAAGCCCTGTTGAATTTCCAAACCATGGTTATTGAGTTAACAGGAATGGAAATTGCTAACGCTTCTTTGTTGGATGAAGCTACCGCTGCTGCAGAGTGTATGACCATGTTCAAAGGGTTGTTAGACAAAAAAAGTACCGCTACTAAGTTTTTCGTAGATAAAGAAACCTTTGCACAAACTTTAGATGTAATTATTACGCGTGCTGAACCGATGGAAATCGAAGTGGTGGTTGGTGATTTCAAAACCTTCACCCCCGACGAAAGTTACTTTGGTGCATTAGTTCAGTATCCAAACGAAAAAGGAAGCATCGAAGATTACCGTTCGTTTGTTTCAGCATGTGCTGAAAAAGGTGTAAAAACCTGTTTTGCATCAGATTTGTTGGCATTGACGTTGTTAACCGCTCCAGGCGAATTAGGGGCCGATTGCGTAGTCGGAAACACCCAACGCTTTGGTGTTCCATTGGGATTCGGTGGACCCCATGCTGCATTCTTTGCAACCAAAGACGAGTACAAACGCCAAGTTCCCGGTCGTATAATAGGTGTATCAGTTGATCGTAACGGAAATCGTGCACTTCGTATGGCATTGCAAACTCGTGAACAGCATATCAAACGCCAAAATGCTACATCTAACATTTGTACGGCTCAAGTATTGTTGAGCATCATGGCAAGTATGTATGCCGTATATCACGGTCCTGATGGATTAAAGAAAATAGCAGGACGTGTGCATGGGCAAGCTACTTTGTTGTCGAATGAATTAGTAAAATTGGGTTACAAAAACCACAATAAGGATTTCTTTGATACATTGTATTTGGAAACTCCTGTTGCATCCTCCGAAATAAAAAAGATTGCTGAAGCCCATGAAATGAACTTCAGATATTTTGAAAATGGATATTTAGGTATTTCCTTGGATGAAACCGTAACAGAAGGTGATTTAAATTCCATTATTGAAGTATTAGCGAAAGCTGCAGGTAAAACGGCAACTTCCATCAACACCAATCAAAATGTTGCATTGGCATGGCCGACTTGGGCGGTTCGTACTTCTACATTTATGACGCATCCCGTGTTCAATAGCTATCATATTGAACATGAAATGTTGCGTTACATCAAGCGTTTAGAATCAAAAGATTTGAGTTTGGTTCACAGTATGATTCCTTTGGGTTCCTGTACGATGAAGTTGAACGCTACTACGGAAATGATTCCAGTAACTTGGCCTGAATTCAATCAATTGCACCCCTTTGCTCCATTGAATCAGGTGGAAGGGTATTTGGAAATGATCAATGAATTGGATCGTGATTTAAGTCAAATTACCGGTTTTGCAAAAATGAGCATGCAACCCAACGCTGGTTCTCAGGGTGAATATGCAGGGTTGATGGTAATTCGCGAATACTTTAAAGATCGCGGTGAATCGCACAGAAATGTAGCTTTAATCCCTTCTAGTGCTCACGGAACCAACCCAGCTTCTGCGGTCATGGCCGGTATGAAAGTGGTGGTTACCAAGTGCGATGAATTAGGAAATATCGACGTTGCCGATCTTAAAGAAAAAGCAGAACAATATAAAGATGAATTGGCTGTTTTGATGGTAACTTACCCAAGTACACACGGTGTATTTGAAAGCGCAATCAAAGAAATCACTCAAATCATTCACGATTGTGGTGGACAAGTTTATATGGACGGTGCAAATATGAATGCACAAGTTGGATTGACTTCTCCTGGTTTGATTGGTGCAGACGTTTGTCACCTGAATCTACATAAAACCTTCTGTATTCCTCATGGTGGTGGTGGACCTGGTATGGGCCCAATTGGTGTGGCTGCGCATTTAGCTCCTTATTTACCTGGACATGCGGTTGTTGATATGGGTTCAGAAAAGTCAATGAGCGCAGTTTCTGCAGCTCCTTGGGGATCTGCAAGCATTTTGTTGATTTCCTACGCGTACATCAAAATGATGGGTGGAGAAGGATTGACCAATGCAACAAAAGTGGCAATTCTAAATGCGAACTACATGAAGGCAAGATTGGAAAAAGAATTCCCCATTTTATACGTGGGTGAAAATGGATTTGCTGCTCACGAAATGATTGTAGATACGCGTAAATTCAAACAAACTGCACATGTTGAAGCTGAAGATATTGCTAAGCGTTTGATGGATTACGGATACCATGCACCAACGTTGAGTTTCCCTGTTGCAGGAACACTGATGATCGAACCAACAGAAAGTGAAAGCAAAGCAGAGTTGGATAGATTCTGTGATGCTTTATTGGGAATTCGCGAAGAAATCAGAGAAATCGAAGAAGGGAAAGCGGATGCAGAATCGAATGTATTGAAAAATGCACCACATACAGCTATGGAAGTAACATCCGATAGTTGGAGCTTCTCCTATTCACGTGAAAAAGCGGCTTATCCCATTGCTTATTTGAAGGAATTTAAGTTCTGGCCTATGGTTGCTCGTGTAAATAATACATACGGCGATCGTAATTTGGTTTGTGCTTGTATTCCAACAGAAGCGTACGCTGAAAATTAATAATTGCGTCTGCGCATTGGTATTTTTCGGAAAAGTAAGTTGTAAATCTCACCACTTGGTGGCAAACTTACTTTTCCGAAACTTCTAATTAAGTTCTAAAGGTCAATATCCGGTAAATTACCAAAGAATAATCAAGGAATAAGTTTTTAAATACTAGGCAAATACAAGGTAACACCATAGAACTACTCCACTCGAAATGATTTGCTTATAAAAAGGCAACTCATTCTTTCGGGTGGAGTTTTTTATTTTAAACCAATTCTAAAAATCGATATGTTCTCTCTGAGATGGGAGAACTCGATTGAATTTCAATTTTAATTACGGGTAAGGAATTCAAAACATCCAAACCCATTTCGGCCCATTCAATTAGCCAAATGTCGCTCCCTTCATGCAGCTCTTCCTCTATTCCTGCATCATATAGTTCATCTACTGATTCAATGCGATACCAATCGCTGTGATGAACCCGCTTGAAGTTTGGAATATTGATTGGTTCATTCAAATCTTGTTCGTTTCCATGCAAACTCTTCTTATTGAAGTCGGATTGCAGGTTATTTGGGGATGGATTTCCGGTTATATTACTTTTGTTACTCTCGGAATTCAATTTATTATCGTTAGAAGAACTCTCCTTATTATCTTTAGAAGTAACCTCTGCTTCTTCTAAATCATAGGTGTTTACCAAGCCATAGGTGGGACTTCCCACTATTCCGCTGTAACCCAATTCACGCAGCAAACCACGAATTAACGTAGTTTTACCCGCTCCTAAATCCCCCGAAAACCAAAAAATGCGAATGGATCTTTCCGCAATTAATTGAGTAATTGCATGTATTACTTCCGTTAAATTAGACTCCAAAGCGGTTAATGTAAAAAGTTCTTTTTCTTTCATGGGTGGGATGAAGCTGAGGGTTGGGATTCAAACTAAAATCACTTTTTGGGCGATAATACAATCAACGGACACATCATTTCTTCCAAACTGATTCCACCGTGCTGAAACGTATTTTTGTAGTAATTCACATAGTAATTGTAGTTGTTGGGATAAGCGAAGAAGTCGTTTTCCTTGGCAAATACAAACACACTACTTAAATGTTGCAGCGGTAAAAAATGGGAGTGTGGTTTCTTTACTTCGTACACTTCTTTGGCATTGTAAGTCAGGTTCTTACCTTGCTTGTAACGAAGATTGGTATTAACGTTTTTATCTCCTACCACCTTAATGGCATCCTTCACTCGGATACTGCCATGATCTGTGGTAATGACGATTTTGCATGGTTTTTCAGCAATACGTTGCAGGGATTCCCACAGCGGTGAGTGTTTAAACCAAGTAGCAGTAACATTTCGGTAGGCAGCCTCATCTTCGGCTAATTCTCTAACAATGTTAACATCGGTTCTGGCATGGGAAAATGCATCCACAAAGTTGTAAACGATAACATTTAATGGATTTTTACGCATGTTGGGAACTTGATCAACCAATTCTTTGGCGTTATTCAAATTCGTTACTTTCGTATAGGAGAATTTGATATCCCTGCGCAATCGCTTCAATTGCTCCTGTAAAAATTCCTTTTCATACATATTTTTACCCCCTTCATCTTCATCGTTCGACCACATATTGGGGAAGGTTTTCTCGATATCCAAAGGCAATAATCCGCTAAAAATGGAATTTCGGCAATATTGAGTGGTAGTAGGCAATATGCTCATGTACATATCTTCCTGGTCGGTGCGGAAAATCTCATTCAGCGTTTCAGAAATGGCTCTCCATTGATCAAATCGAAGGTTGTCAAGCACCACTAAATATACTGGAATATCATCGTCGAGCAGAGGATTGACAGCGGTTCTGAACAAATTATGACTCATGAGCATTTCTTCATTTTTACCTTGAATAAATGCTTCATAATTATTGGTTACATATTTGCAAAATGCTCTGTTGGCATCGGATTTTTGAGTTTCTAAAACTTCCCGCATTCCATCTTCGGTAAGCTCCATCTCCCAGTAAACCAATTTTTTATAGAGTTCTTTCCATTCTTCAAAGTTGAGTTTATCGGAAACTGTCATACCAATTTGCATGAATTCTCGCTGATATCCTTGGGTGGATTTTTGATTGACTAATCGTTTTTCATCCAAGTTTTTCTTGATGGCCAACAAAATTTGATTGGGATTCACGGGCTTGATGAGGTAATCGGCAATCTTTGCACCAATGGCCTCCTCCATAATATGCTCCTCTTCGTTTTTGGTGATCATAATTACCGGCAGGTTGGGCTGATCCTGTTTGATTTGGGCAAGAGCATCCAGTCCTGAAATACCGGGCATATTCTCATCCAAGAACACCAAATCAATGTGTGATTTCTTGATTTCTTCGATAGCATCTCGACCACTTTTCACAGTAGTAACCTGATATCCTTTCCCTTCCAAAAATAAAATATGGGGTTTCAATAAATCAATTTCATCGTCGGCCCAGAGAATATGTGCTAGCATGGTAGTATTAACGTATAAACTTCCACAAAATTCGTTCATTTTCCAAGTATTTTTTTGATTTTTGTCCGATAGATTGCTCCTTATGTAGCAAATTTGCACTATGAGTTCCCATCACATCGTTCGCGACAACCAAGAACCGGCTTTAGTTATTGCCAATGGTGAAGCATGTTCCTTGGCATTGATGCACGAATTAATGGAATGGGCTCCCAAAGTTGTGGTTCTCGATGGTGCACTTCCCCGGGTATTGGAATTGGGTTTGAAAGTGGATGTTTGGCTGGGGGATTTTGATTCGGGTTTCGCCGCCCATATTCTGAATTCGGAAGAGCTTCTTGAATCGCCACAATTGCAACAAATTCAGCGCGTTCACACTCCTGATCAAGAATTTACGGATCTTCAAAAAGCGTTTCATTTTTTGTTGGGGGATGGTTTTACGGCGGTGAATGTTATATGGGCAACCGGTCGCAGACAGGACCATCATTTGAATAATATTTTTACTTTGGCTCGATATTCAGATCGATTGACCATCAATTTTTTGGATGATTATGGCCGCGTGTTCGCATCCCCCAAAAAGTTCAAAAAATGGTATCCCCAGGGAACGAATATTTCGCTGATACCTTGCGGCAAAGCGGAAGGTGTGATTACCCAAAATTTGGTTTGGAATTTGAATCATGAAACCCTCGAATTACCGGAGAAAACCAGTAGTTCAAACCGAGTTTTGGATGATGGTTTTGTGGAAGTGTCGTTCGAAAAAGGACATTTATTGATCATGGAATGTTGGGATAAAAGAGAATTTAACGTATGAAAATTATAACTTATAATGTGAATGGAATTCGCAGTGCTTCAACCAAGGGACTGCGGGAATATATTGCGGAATCCCAAGCCGATTTTGTGTGTTTTCAAGAGTTAAAAGCGCTTCCTGAGCAAATTGATGCTGCCGAATTCGAATCTTTGGGCTATCAATGTTACTGGTTTTCAGCTCAAAAGAAAGGATACAGCGGTGTTGGAATCATCACCAGGCATGCTCCCGTGAATGTTGTAAATGGTTGTGGACATGAGCTTTACGATTCTGAAGGACGTGTGATACGATTGGATTATTCTTGGGGCAGTGTTATTTCTGCATATTTTCCGAGTGGAACATCGGGCGATGAACGTCAGAATGTTAAAATGGATTTTTTGAATCATTTTTTCGATCACATTCAGGATTTAAGAAAGTCGATTCCGAATTTGGTGGTTTGTGGCGATTACAATATTTGTCACCAAGCCATAGACATTCACGATCCGGTGAGCAATAAAAATAGTACGGGTTTTTTGCCAGAAGAGCGCGATTGGATGAGCAAATGGTTTGATTCTGGATTTACAGATTCATTTCGAAGTTTGCATGAAGGGGAAGCACATAATTACACATGGTGGAGTTTTAGAGCCAATGCTCGAGCGAATAACAAGGGCTGGCGAATTGATTACATTAGCGTTTCGGGTGATTTAAATATTGCCGATTCAGGAATTGATCCGAGCGCGAAGCACTCGGATCATTGTCCGTCGTGGGTGAAATTGGTGGTTTAATTGCGATACCCTTATTTCACAATATACTCCTCACGAATCGTGCCTTGAGGTGTAATAATCAACGCCTTGGTTTGATTGATTGTTTTGGTTACGGTTTGAACCGGTTGATTCAATCGGAAACGTATCTCCATGTTATAAACCATCTGTATTCCCGGAATTTTGGGAGATGGATTGATTACCGCATCAAATCCACGAGTTGAAATTTGATTGTGGAATAATGTGGATCTCTGTGGACGACCACCGCCTATTTTTACCGAAGTCCCTCCCGATTCTGCCGAAGTCTCCTCTTCTAATGCACTCACCGCTAAAGGCTGGTAATGTACGTATTGATCTACTGGAAAATATTGGTTTTGACTTTCGTAAATTGTTTTGAAACAAGTATCTAGTTTGATGCTCGATTTGGCAAAATGTTTCATGCGATCTCTCATAACTTCATCTGCTTTTGCACGCATTTTTTGAGTGGCAGTTTGTACCGAATCGTACAAGTATTCTACCTTGATCAAGTCATAAATTTCGCACTGCGCCGCCATCGTAAATAATCGATCCAATTGTTCGGGTTTGGTATAGCGAACGTGAATATTTTTCTGCATTTCAAAGCCTTTTGGCACTTCTGTATAGGTCTTGGAGAAAATTTTCTTTTCCTTCTCGAAAATAGGAACCAAAGCAATCATGTCGATGTAAAAATCCGTTGGTTTTATCCCCAGTTCCTTGGAAAGTGAAACAAAACGGCGAATACGTTTTTCAATTAAACTGTCCAATTCCTGAATTTTCTTGCCGGCTTGATTCAAATGAAAAATGGCATTGTAACCCGTGGGTTCAGCGTTGTTTAGAATACTGATCGACATTACCACCTCGTTTCCATTCATGTACGTAGCATTGGTATTGTTCACTTGCTGCATCACCGCATCGTATCCTTGACCACCTTGACTTATTTGATTTGCATCGTAGCGTTTTTTCTCTTTTCTACCTGAGTAATCACCCTGTGCAGCAGGCGCAGCCTGATAGGTGGCGTTCATTTTGAAGCGATTGTTGTCGTTGTAGGTGCCGTTGCCCGATACTTGAGCCAGGATGGGGGAGGCGAACAGAGTCAATGTCCCCAGAAATAAATTGGATGTTTTCATGAAAATTGGTTAGTTCAATTAATTTTTTGTTAGGTTTCTTTTCGGGGGATGCCAATACAGATCATCCAACCCTGAAGCCCACCTTAATACCACAACGAACAGAAAGGTAAATTTCTTTTATCGGATTTTTTCAATCGTTTGTGGCGAATTACTCTTAATCAATACTCCAAAGCACCCCATGGACCTAGGATGCTGAGTTTTTTGCCAGAATGAGATTCCGTGCGACCAATAATCTGTGCTTCTATTCCAAATTCTTTTGAAATTTGAATCATTTCCTTTGCCGAAGCTGAATCAGTGTAAATCTCCAATCGATGTCCCATGTTAAACACCTGAAACATTTCTCTCCACGATGTCTGACTCTCCTGTTGAATCAATGCAAACAAAGGAGGAATCGGCATCAAATTGTCTTTTTTGATATGTACATCATCTGCAAAATGCAACACCTTAGTTTGCCCGCCTCCAGAACAATGAATCATCCCGAAAATGCTCTCCCTTCCCAAACGATCAAAAATCGCTTTCACAACAGGGGCATAGGTTCGGGTTGGCGACAATACCAATCTGCCCGCATCCACTGGGGTACCGTCCACAGAATCTGTCAATAATTTGGATCCACAATACACTACCTCGTTGGATAATTGTTGGTCGTAACTTTCGGGATACTTCTCGCGGTAAATTTTATGGAAAACGTCATGTCGAGCGCTGGTTAAACCATTACTTCCCATACCTCCGTTGTATTCTGATTCGTAGGTAGATTGTCCGTGGGATGCGAACCCTACAATAACTTGTCCACCTGCAATACGAGCATTATCAATGATGTTTTTTCTGGGGGATTGAGCCACAAGTGTGGAATCAACAATAACGGTTCGTACCAAATCGCCTACGTCGGCAGTTTCTCCACCTGTGGTATGAATTTCTACGCCGTATTTGGCCATTTCTTGACAAAACTCTTCCGTGCCTTGAATGATGGTGGCTATGACTTCTCCTGGGATGAGATTTTTATTTCTGCCGATGGTACTTGAAAGTAAAAATGGACCTGTAACACCCGCACAAATCAAATCATCAGTGTTCATCACTATCGCATCCTGAGCAATTCCCTTCCAAACAGAAATATCTCCCGTTTCTTTCCAATACAAATAGGCTAAACTACTTTTTGTACCTGCGCCATCTGCATGAACAATGGTGCACCAGTCGGGATTCTGCGTCAAATAATCGGGGATGACTTTACAAAAAGCCTTGGGGAATAATCCCTTATCCAAGTTTTTGATGGCATTATGTACATCTTCTTTCTGGGAGGAAACCCCTCTTTGAGCGTATTTGTCCGACATACTGCAAAGTTAAACAAGAAAAGGTGGGAATCATTGGCGAAAATCGCAAAACTTCGATTTGGCGGAACTATATTTCGATGGTAATTTGCACCTAATTATGACTCGATTTAAGAAAATTGCTTTGGGCGTTCTAGTGGTTTTTTTGGGGATTCAACTCATTCCATCTAAGAAAAACACAGCGCCTGAATTGGAAAAACATCCGTTGTTTGTAGATTATCCCACATCGCATACGGTAGAAAACACCATTCGGTTTGCTTGTGGTGATTGTCATTCAAACCATACTGAATATCCTTGGTATTCCAATATACAACCCGTTGGAATGTGGTTGGATCACCACGTGGAGGAGGGAAAGGAACATTTTAATATTGATGCTTGGAATGAATATAGTCCAAAACAACAAAAGCATAAAATTGAAGAGTGTGTGGAAGTAATTGAATCAGGCGAAATGCCTATGGAATCGTATGTTTGGATGCACCCAAAAGCGAACTTAACCGAAGTGCAAAAGAAAGAAATTAAACTGTGGGCAAAAGGATTGACCGATAGTTTATCTCGCCGTCATTCTTCCAAAATGTGATCAATCCAAACGTCGATATTGTTTTTGATGATGTGAAACACTTCCTCAAATCCATCTTCTCCGCCGTACCAAGGATCTGGCACATTGGAGTTAGGCGCAGAAACGTCGAATTTTCGAAATAATTGCACTTTGTTCTTTTGATCATCGGTTTCGCAAAAACGCTGAACTTGAAATTGCACATCGGATGCCATCGTAATTAAATAGTCGAAATCCAATACGTCGCCGAACGTTAATTGTCGGCTAATAGAGGGTACTTCCACACCATGTTGCAGAGCATTTTTTCGGGTACGCTCATCGGCACGCTCACCGTTGTGAAATCCATTGGTACCGCAGGAATCTACCTCGAATAGATGTTCCAAATCACGTTCTTTTATGCGATGGATAAAAAGAGCTTCGGCTAATGGACTGCGACAGATGTTCCCCAAACAGATAAATAAAACGCGTTTTTTCACGCTGCAAAAGTATCTATTTTGTTGCGTGAAATTCGATGATTTGACGATTGATTTTTAGGATTCATACTTTTACTTATTTTTGAAAAAAACCTACACATTTAACGATACACACTCTTATTATGCGCAACCTATATAATTCCGTGCTGTTACTAGCAAGCAGTTTACTTAGTATTGGGATGGTAAATGCACAAAAAAATGGGTCAAAATTACCCAGTTCAACAGCATCTTCGCCTTATATTTCTAGTGAAAAGGCCTTGGAAGAGGCACTTAAAAAAATCCCCAAAAGGAATTTAGGTCCCGGCGCAATGAGTGGCAGAATTACGGCTTTGGCGGTGCCATTTACATCCCCCGAAAACAAAACCCATTCAAAAATTATTTATGCGGGCGCTGCTAGTGGAGGTGTTTGGAAAAGTTTGGATGCAGGCATGCGTTGGACACCTGTTTTTGATGATCAAGATGTTCAAAGTATTGGGGCTTTAGCCGTAGATCCCAACCATCCGGATGTAGTTTGGGCTGGCACTGGTGAGGGGAATCCGAGAAATAGTCACAACAGCGGTAAAGGGATTTATAAGAGTATGGACGGGGGTAAAACGTGGACATACATGGGCTTGGAGAATACCAAAACCATTCATCGAATTTTGATAAATCCGAATAATTCTCAACAAATTTTTGTAGGTGCCATGGGAAGTGTTTGGGGTCCAAATTCGGATCGTGGTGTTTACCGAAGCGACGATGGAGGTAAAACTTGGAAGCTGATTTTAGCTGGGGCTAACGCAACCACTGGTTGTGCTGAATTGGTTATGGATCCACAAAATCCATTAAAATTATTTGCCAATTTATACGATTTTGAACGTAAACCTTGGACGTTTCGCAGCGGTGGTCCGGGAAGCGGTTTGTATGTTACCTACGACGGTGGAAATACATGGAAAAAACTCACCGCGAAACAGGGCTTGCCCGAGGGAGATTTGGGAAGAATTGGAATTGCCATCCCCCGAAACAACCCAAAACGAGTATACGCTCTGGTGGAAGCAAAGAAATCAGGTTTCTACAGAAGTGATGATGGAGGTGAAACGTGGCACAAAGTATCCGACGAAGAAAACGCAGGGAACAGACCGTTTTATTATCATGAAATTTATGCGGATCCAGAAAATGAAAATCGAGTTTACAGCATTTGGTCGCAGGTTAGCGTAAGCGAAGATGGTGGTGAACATTGGAAAATATTGGCTGATTGGGGTGCAATTCATCCAGATCACCATGCGTTTTTAATACATCCGTTGAATTCACAGTATATAATTAACGGAAACGATGGTGGATTGAATATTTCCTACGACGGTGGGAATTCATGGAGGTATGCGGAAAATATTCCTGTGGGTCAATTTTATCACATCGATGTAGATCAGCAACAACCCTACAATATATACGGAGGACTTCAAGACAATGGAAGTTGGGTGGGTCCTGCATATCACTACAAACATGGGGGGATTAAGAATTTTGAGTGGCAAGAGGTGTTGTTTGGGGATGGTTTTGATGTTGCTCCCATTCCGGGTCAACCCGGCAAAGGTTATGCGATGTGGCAAGGCGGAAATGTGTATCGTTTTGACTTGAATAAACGCAGCAATGAACCCATTAAACCGCAACATCCCGATGGGAAATTGTTGCGCTTCAATTGGAATGCAGCTATGTTAGTGGATCCGGTTCAACCCAATGGATTGTATTTTGGAAGCCAATTTTTGCATTATTCACCGGATCAAGGAAATACCTGGACGATTTTGTCGGGTGATTTAACCACAAACAATCCTCAGAAGTTAAAGCAGGCTGAAAGTGGCGGGTTGAGCGTCGATGCAACAGGAGCAGAGAATCATTGTACCATTTTGGCGATTGCGGCTCAGGGAAATGATGTTATTTGGGTGGGTACCGACGATGGAAATATTCAATTAACACGCGATCGAGGAAAGAGTTGGAATAATGTAGCTCCTCGAATTACAGGCATGCCCTCGGGTGCTTGGGTTCCATATTTATGGGTGAATCCCAAAAACGGGGCCGAATGTTGGGCTGTGGTGAATAATTATCGTCAGAACGACTGGAAATCCTATGTATTTGTAACCAAGGATTTTGGAGCAACCTGGACCAATGTGGCGAGTAGCTTAGATATGGGTTATGTTCATTGCGTATTGCCGCATCCCAATACCGAGAATTTGGTTTTCTTGGGAAGTGATCGCGGTTTGTTTGTAAGTGTAAACGGTGCTAAAAATTGGTCGCGTTGGAAGCACGGTTTTCCTGCGGTTCCAGTTGCTGATATGAAAATCCAAAGCCGTGAAAACGATTTGGTTTTGGGTACATTTGGTCGCGGTGCTTGGGTATTTGACGGAATTGGAATGCTTGAAAAAGTGGCAAAAGAATATTCACAAGGCGTTAAACTGGATAAGAAACCCATTGAAATTGCGGGTGCAAGTCCCGGTTATTTGGCTCGTTTTATGAGCAACAGCGGTACGCATTTCGGGGCACAAACGGAATTTGAAGCACCGAATAAACTCATGGGTGTTTGGGTGGATATGTGGGTTAAAGCTCCTACCAAGTTGAGCTTGGTGGGTAAGGTGTTTACTGAAAACGGTAAATTAATTCGCACCCATCATTTCGGATTTGATTCTACGGGTTATTATCGTTTTCCTTGGAGAATGATTCAAGACGGGGTTCGTTTCCCACAACACGGAAAGATCAATTTAAAAGATGATTTGCCTCCCGGTATCGAGGTTCAACCGGGTCGATACAAATTAGTAGTTTCGGGTCCATCGGATTCAGCATTGTTTTCGGATAGTATTTGGGTAACGGTTTCGGGGGATGCTAAGTCGGTGGAGTGGATGAATGCGGTTGATTCATTGATGAGGGTAGTTAAACGTTCTACGGATGAATTTGAGCGCTTGAAGATGATGGAGCGCAATTTGAATAAGTGGGAACAGTTGGAGTTTTCGGAAGTTAATGGCAATGGCTCAAACAACTCGGGTGTGTCTGGTAAATCTGGCTCTGGAGTAGATTCGTTGCAATCGAATTTTAGAAAGTTGGTTCGTTCTACGAAAGATTCCATCGTGCAATTGAAATTGTTGTTTATGTTGCCCGAGGGATATCGTTTTTATGAAGACATAACGGTTCGATTGAATGATGTTTTGTATAATGCTTGGGGGATGGTAGCTGGCGCTGAGGTGTTGAATGAAAATGGGAAGATTGCCTTATTGAATGCGGTGAGAGAATACAACAAAGTACATAACCGAGTGAATGCGGTAATGAATAAAGAGTATGCAAAATGCTTGGAAATATTGCAGCGCGAGAAGGATCGGGTACAGTACTGGGAAACAATGAAATAGTTTCGGTTTCGGAGTTTTTTCAAATGGGTTCCCCATGGTTTGGGGAAACCCTTTTGAATACCTATGAGAGTTTAAGATCACAAAGATCGAAAGTTAAGATAAAAAGGAAGGAAGAGAAGCGAATAAGATAGTGAGTGAAAAGAGGAAGTGAAAAGGAGAATAAAAGAAAAAAGTGCAAAAAGTTGAATGTAAAGTTTCAAAGAGAAAAGAGTGATTAAGCTTTTTGCACAATACAAATTTAAATCAAGTGTAAGAGATACACTTATTTCGAAAATGTATTTGGTAGTCATATTTTGTCACATTCCCGAAGACCCTATATTTATCAAGGGTTTCAAGGTGTTGAAAAAGATATTTTTAATAAATTTTGGCGGTAGAATCTTGGTTTTAGGTAGTGGAAATTACAAAATGTTAACGTGTTTAAATGTGGTTTTTGGGATAAAAAATGATCTTAATTATGAATATATATAGAATTATTCTAGGCCTGTGGATGATGTGGTTCTTGAATTGCGAAGCACAATTGAACACACAAAAGGAAAATTTTTCTCCTAAAAAGGGAATCTCCCCATCAAAAGGAAATCTCTTTCCCCAAAAATGCGAAGGTAAATGGGATGGATGTATGTATATATATTCGGGAGGAGTTTTGAGGGACAGTGTTCGTGTGGAATTTAATGTTGCAAAGGAGAGCGATTCTGCTTGGAAGTGGAGAACGGATTACTTATCGCCAAAAACTCCTATAACCAAAGATTATCGGTTGAAAATGAAGACTGCAAATACCTATATCATCGATGAAGGCGACGGGATTGAATTGCTTAATTATGTTTCGGCAAATAAGATGTATTCGTTGTTCGAAACGGAAGGAATTTACCTCACTGCGGTTTATGAGCTTCGCGGGGATGAACTACTTTTTGAAGTTACTTCCAGTCGTAAATTAGTAGCTGGTTCAAATGCGGATAGCCAAGTGAGCAATTTTATATTGGATGCAACGCAGAGTGTAGTTTTTCGGAAGGTTGTGAGATAGAATTAAGATTTTATGTGCAAATAACTGTTTTGCGGTGAAAAAGCTGTATTTAAACGCATAGTATGCGGTGAAAATAATGTATAACACGAAAGAGAAAATTAGACAAACTTCGTTTGGACTCGCCGCATAAAAAAAGCCCGACGCGAAGCGTTGGGCTTTTTCTTAGTCGGGATGGCGAGATTCGAACTCACGACCCCTTGCACCCCATGCAAGTGCGCTACCGGGCTGCGCTACATCCCGAAGTTTCTCTGAAAATTACTGCTCTCTTTTCAGATCGCTTTGTGCAATTTTCAACCTCCCGGTGAAATTTAAACGCATGGGAACGGGTCACCCTTAAAGGGACTGCAAATATACGAAAAGATTAATAATTTATTTATGTAAATCGGCAAAAATCAGTACCCCACTATACACCAACAATCAATCGAGCCACTCGCTCCGATGCAAATTCTTCGTATTCACCCTGCAATTGAGCTTCCAATTCCCTATAATCCTTCAAAACACGCTCTCGGTTCGATTCCAAACGTTCTATAGCCGCCAATAAAATATCCTCCGAAACCACCTTTAAATGCTCTTCAACCGCCAACCGTTTCAATAAAATGTTTACCAAACTTACATATTGGATTTTCAATACTTTCGAAGCTACCCAATAGGTCAAGGGATTCACTTGGTAAGCTACAATTTGGGGACAACCCAACAAGGCGGTTTCCAATGTCGCTGTGCCACTTGCCACTAATGCGAAACCCCCATCAACAGCTGTTTCATGCAATATGTTGAACGTATTATCAAACTCAATCTTGATTCTACCCGTTTCCCACAAGTCCAATAACTGGTGTCGCTCTAAAATATCTCGATAGAACTCTTGACTCAATCCTGGAGCTGCCGCAATTCGAATTCCACCCATCGAACTTCCTTCCGTTGAGAGTTTTCGCAATGCTGTTTTAATGAACACGGGCAGCAACGAGGCCACTTCCGCTTTTCTACTGCCTGCTAATAACGCAATGCTGCTGAACTCACCATGAGTTTTTGAATGATTATGATTTAATCCAATTCCCTGTTCTTCACGTAACTTTCGATATCGAATTACCGATTCCAACGTGGGATTACCAACGTACACGGATTTCATCCCCCGAGAAGCAAAAAAATCTGGTTCAAAGGGGAAGATTACATACAAATGATCGATGCATTTTCGCATGGTTTTTATGCGACGCTCGTTCCATGCCCATGCCTTGGGAGCAATATACCAATGAACTTCAATGCCCAATTTTTTAGCAAATTTTGCCAAAGGTAAATTGAATCCGGGATTGTCTATAAATACTACTTTTTCGGGACGGTATTTCTGAATATCGCGTTTGGCTTGTTGCATAAAGCCGCGAATGATTCGAATGTTTTTGATGACTTCCACCAATCCCATAATGGCTCTATCGCGATAATGCGATAGTAATTCCATGCCGGCTTCTTGCATTTTATCGCCGCCCCAGCCAATGAGTTTCAGTTGGGGATGCAGACGTTTCAATTGGTGAATCAACTCAGAACCGTGCTGATCGCCACTGGCTTCCCCCGCGAAAAAAAACAGGGTGGAATTTTTTGAACTAGTGGGATTCGAAGGTTGCATTTTTTTGAAAGTTCTGGTTTATCAGTTAATAGTTAACTCTCGTGTAGCGTTGGATTCAGTTGATTTGAAGTTGATTGCGAGAGCAAAATTGTTCTAAAATCCTTCAGCGATTCGTACGAGAGCTACCGTGGCTGCAATCATGGTCGCAATCATCCAGCCTCGAGCGTAAAAAATATGTTTATCCTGCTTCATCAGAAGGAAGAAAATACCAATATTACCAGCTACGCCGACCTGAAAAGAAGTGTTGTATGCTTGGCTCAAATGAAATACAGCGTACATAAAATTTTGGGGCTGAATTCCCTGAAAGTATGCAATGGGAATGCCTACCAATAAGGGGAAAATTAGTCCGGCCACAAAAGCCAAAGCCATGTG
>CAZQFZ010000003.1:17184-25112 GCA_964592635.1 uncultured Rhizobium sp. | reverse complement strand
TTGTCCATGTTGATGAATTGCCCGGTCATCCAATAATATTTGCGGTTAAATGGATCCAAGCGCTCATCAAAATCCTCTTTCCATTTGGCCTGTGCTTGTCGACACACTTTAATTCCTTTGATGGTTTTGTCTTGGGGGACGGGAATATTGACGTTTAACAAAGTTCCGTACGGCAAACCGCGTTTGAGGGTTTCCAAAGCAATTTGTTTGATAAAGGGTTTAGCGGGTTCGAAATCAGCTTCCCATGAATAATCACACAACGAAAATCCGATGGCCGGCATTCCGTCGATGGCTGCTTCAACGGCAGCCGACATGGTACCTGAATAAATGACATTGATGGAGGAATTCGCTCCATGATTGATGCCTGAAACCATGAGATCTGCTTTACGAGGCAGAATTTTATCGATGGCAATTTTAACGCAATCTACGGGTGTACCACTGCACTGGTATGCTTTAACATTGGGGTATAAATGCGTTTCGGTAAGTCGGATGGTTTGATTGATGGTAATGGCGTGTCCCATAGCCGATTGGGGTTTATCTGGGGCAACTACGATTACATCTCCAATTTCTTGCATTACGCTGATCAGGGCTTGAATGCCGGGGGCGGTAATTCCATCGTCGTTGGAAATAAGGATTAAGGGTTTGGTTGGATTCATGGACGCACAAATTTAAGGGATTCGGGGTGGGAAAATTAAAAAGGCCACCCAAAAAATATGGATGGCCTTTTGCGATTATTGCAAATTGGTTTGGTTGAATTTAAGCTCTTGCCTTAAAAGATGGCGCTTTTACCCAACAATTTGCAGAATTTCATTAGAACAAGTAACGAACACCTAACTGCATACCCCAAGTGGTAGAGGTAGAAGTTACATTGGTGAATGTTGTGGTTGGTAATGCACCACTCACTAAGTTCATTTGGTAAGTACCATCTGCATTTGATCTCAAAACGGCACCATTATTTACGGTTAAACGTTGAGCAATTCCCCAGTTGGAATTGATCATATTACCAATGTTCAAAATGTTGGCACTTAATTGCAATTTGTGGTTGGTTTTACCCACTTTTTGAATGATATCTTGATAGATAGCCAAATCAAAGCGGTGCAACCAAGGGAAGATAGCAGCATTTCTTTCAGCGAATTTACCTACGTTAGCGCTCAAGTATTTATCTTGATCAACGTATTCTTTCCAAGCTTTTGCTTGATCTTCAGCAGTGTAAGTTTTTCCACTAACAGTGAAATCTTTGAATTTTACGGTTTCAGGATTGTGGATGTAAATCAAATCGTTACCAGTCAATAGATCGTTGTTTATATCGTTGCTATATACATAATTAAAACGACCAGCATTGAAACCTTCGTAACTTAAAGCAATGGTGGTTGCAAAATGATTAGCGTATTCAAATTTGTAAGAAACCGATCCTACTACACGGTGTGGAGTGGAGAATTGAGATACTCCTAACATTGGGGTATTTTGATTTGAACCTAAAGTAGTTCCGTAGTTTGGATTACCTGACCAAGCAGAAGCTGCTTGTGAGCCCGGGTTTGCGGTGATATCGAAGGTGTTGTTGAACGCATAACTTACAAAAGCGTTGAAACCATTTTTGAAGTTTTTGTTTAATGTTACCGCAGCACTTACACCATGTCCTTGGTTGGTATTTGCCAATACCATAGCGTTACGAACGTTAGACGCATAGGTTCTAGAAGCAGCGTTTTTAAATGCAGCACGATCGTGGTCACCAAAACGAATAACCGTATCTGTTGGACGCATATTTGCATCGAACTGGTAAATATCATTGATTGATTTCGTGTAGATGAAGTCAGCAATCAAATCAATTCCCAAAGGAAGCTTCATGTCAAATCCGAAGCTCGTTCTCCAAACTTGAGGGAAATTAAAGTTAGGATCAACCAATGCAAAGGAAGCACCGCTTGGCAATGTGGTTGATGTTTGGGGAAGGTTTTTAGTGTAAGCGTCGATGTCTTTGCTGAACTGAGTTACGCCGTATTTATCCAAATCTGCTTTCTTAGTCAATTCAACAGTGGCTTGCAAACCATAAGCGTTGGTTGGCTGGTTGGTGTACCATACGAAAGGTAAACGACCGGTGAAGATACCAGTTCCCCCGCGAACAACTAAAGATTTATTTCCATTAACGTCGTAGTTGAATCCCAAACGAGGAGAGAACAAAGGCTTAGCAGACGGCCAGATGGATGGATCGTAAGCATATTTTTCGTTATTAGGATTTCTGAATACAGAGCTATCAGCATTAGCGTATTTCGAGAACGCTGGGTTAGCCAATGCGTCAGTTAAGTAAACAGGTAAGTCAACACGAAGACCACCAACAATTTTCAATTTTTTGTTCATGCGGTATTCGTCTTGAACATAAGCAGCAGCTTGTCCGAATCCCAATTCAGCAATTGGATTCTTTTCGCCATTGTAACCATAAGTTACCGCATAAACTGAGGGTTGCATATCATTCAAGAATTGGCTCAAAGAATCGTAACGATAGTAGCTAGAACCGTAACGTAAGAAGCTGTTACCTACATACATTTGATCGTAAGCGATACCTGCAGTAATGGTATGTTCATTTAAGTTGTAGGTAAAGTTATCGATTAATGAATAAGTATTGTTGATTACGTCGTTGTTCCAAGAGAACAATTCATAACCAAAAGAAATGTATTGGTCTCCATCTTTTTTGATATCAACAAATGGGAATGGAGAACTACCAGTTCCACGAGTATCGCGAACATGAGTACCAGTAACCAATAATTGGTTCGACATTTTGGGATTCAAGTTGCTCTTCAATTCCAAAGAAAGTGAACCTACTGTGTTGGTAAAGTTATACAATGAATTTTGGTAACTCATTGCGTTGTTACTCCAACGATTGGAAGCAGAACGTGGATTAGGAGCCGAAGTTCCGTTGGTGATTTGATCGTTGGTATTCTTTACGTAGTTGTAACGAGCAGATAATTTATGTTTGGTGTTGATATTCCAATCGATACGGCCTAAGAATTTGTTGTTTAATGTATTGAAGTTGCCTAAATTCTCGTAGGGTCCGGTTTCGTAACCATATTTTTCTTTCAGATGCTTGCTTACTAAATCCAAATCAGAAGCCAATACACGAGAAAGGTTAGCATTAGTTGGATCAGAACCAGCACGAGTTGCTTCCCACTGAAGACCGGGGTAACTGCGTTGCTCTCTTTCGAAGTTAACGAAGTAGAAAACTTTGTCTTTTACCAAAGCACCACCCACACGGAAACCTAAAATGTTAGAAGTAGTCTTAGTTTGTTCACCCAAATCGATATCACCGATTTTAGTTCCGTTCATCTTCTCGTTGCGGAAGAAGGTGTACAAAGAAGCTTCTGTTTTATTCGATCCACTACGGGTAATAGCGTTAACACCTGCACCCGTAAAGTTAGACTGACGAACATCAAAAGGTGAAACGTTTACTTGAACTGCTTCAATTGCGTCTAATGAAATGGGTTGTGCGTCGCCACCAGGAAGGTTGTTGGTGCTCAAACCGAAGTTGTTGTTGAAGTTTGCACCATCGATAGTGATGTTGTTTAAACGACCATCACGACCATTAAATGAATTGTTTCCACCCGCTTGAGGAGTGTATTTAGTGAAGTCATTAATAGAACGGCTGATGGTAGGCAACGTGTTCAACGCTTTGTTAGAAATGTTGAAATTACTACCTGTTTTAGTACCACTGTTGCGAGAAGCAGTAATAGATACTTGGTCAATGGATTCGATAGCAGAATTCAAATCTAAATCCAATTTAAAGTTTTCCCCCAAAGTCAAAACGATGTCGGTTACTTTAACTGATTTAGAACCAGGAGCCGTGATAGTTACGGTGTAAGGTCCACCAGCTTGTAAGTTGAAAAGGTCGAAAGAACCTCCTTTACGAGTAGTGGTTACATACTTGGCATTGGTTGAAGTCAAAACGGCTTCAACGCTTGCGTTTTCAACGCCATTTCCTCCAACGGTGATGGTTCCACCCATGGAAGAGGTTGTTACCTGTGCAAAAGCAAATGTGCTTGTGAACAGTAACAAAGCCCAAAGAGTTAGTTTTCTCATAAATTTTTGGTATGTTTGGTTTGTGCTGCAAATCAACATCAAAACCATTAATATATTGTTAACAAATTATAAATAAAGGAAAGATTGTGCTATTTATTACACAGAAACTTTGAACATTTTAAATGATATAGTACACTTTATATAATTTGCTAATTGTATTTTAATGCAGTTATTAAAGTTTGTTTGAGTGGCAAAATTCAGATACATTTGCTGCATCAATTACCGTTTCGTTTTTTTGTTTTTAGCGGGTCTGCTCTGTCGAATTTCGGTCTATTCTCAGACGGAAGTTTTGGCATTTACTGAAAATTCTATAGAACAAATTAAAGAAAACAATCAGATAATCCGAGGTGTAATTCTGGAGGCACAGGCATTTTTTACTCAGAAAATGGGTCATTGGGTGGATATTTCGGAAACGGATTACCTTCTTTTGGGCGATTCAGTCTTAGTCAATCCAGACGGCACGCATTACTTGTATTCCTACCATCCCCAGAGAAAAACATTCTTGAGATTGGATAAAAGTGAATTTCACGGTCATCATTTCGGACGGCGGCTATTCCTTTATGAGGGAAATATTTATGCTATCGGGGGATATGGATTCTGGGCATCTCATAGTAAGTTAATCCGATTCAATTGGATCAGCCGAGAATGGGATTTGGTACCCATTGTTGGCCCATTGCCCAAAACTGCACCTGGTACAACGGTGATTTTAGGAGATACTTTGTTTATGTATGGGTTGAGGGATTTAGGATCGTCGGATTACACCAAAGATAAGGAAATCAACCAGTTGGTTTATTTTATCAATTTAAGTACTTATAAATCGGAAGTGAGGAAAGCGAAACATCCGGTTTTAGAAACACCGCACACGCAATCCTTGAATGATCAGAGAAGTACTTATTCCATATTTGGCAACTTGGGCAGTGTTGAGCGGATTTTTGATAAATCAACTGGCATATTATATCACAGTATTTCGGGTCCATCGCTGTATAATGGTATAGAAAAAAAGTACCACTCGTTTCGGGATTCTATACTGAGTTTTGTAGTGAAAAATCAGATTTATGTGTTAGATCGTTTGGGCAATGAGCGAATTATTTCCATTCCTGAATACATCAAATTGTATTGCACTGCTGAATTCAACATGCGTGATGTGGGCCATCTGGAAGAAGCGATAGAAGAATCATCGAATGGCAATCAGAGAAATTTAATTTGGATTCTGATTTCCATTACGGTGGCCTCCTGGATAGGATTGGGAGTTTATATTTTAGCTGGAAGAAAGCGCAAATCGCAAAAGTTGCAGAAATACTACGAGTTGCTTGATAAAACAGAGGTGGATTACCGAGTTGTGAGGAGACTAACAGATGGGGATTATTCGGAAAAAGAAATCGATTTGTTGTTAAAAATTGAACATCTTCCTAAAATGATCAAGAACGTAAAACGCAGTAAATTATTGTTTGAAATCAACGAACAATTCCCTGGTTACATCGTGAAAGTGCCTGATATGTCTAAAAAAAGCATGTTTATTTATCGAATTCAGAAGTTGTAGAGTTGCTTTCTATCATTGAACTTTTGGTTAGAGGAATCTTTGAAACGTGATTCAACGGTGATTACTTACCATTTTCATTACTGAATGGGAGTTGAGATTACAATTCTTGTATCCAGCTGTTGTCTTTTCGGATAATTGAAATCAAAACTTGAAATTCGTTATTCAAAATAGGTAGCACATCTAATTTCATGGCTTGAATCTCGCTGTATTTTTCGTTTACCCACTTGATACGTTCGGAAACTAAATGAATTCCCAAATTGGTACCATCAGATTTTCGCTTTTTCGTTTCAGGTAATGAGTTATAAATCAGAATGCTTAAAGTGTATGGATTGGACATACTAATGGTGATGCCCATGGTTGGATGGTTATTGGCAATAAGTACTCCATGTTTTAGCGCATTTTCCAGAAGTGGTTGTACGATTAGAGGGGGTAATAACCAATTGTGAAGTTCTATGTTGTGTTCAACATTGACTTTGAATGTAAAGGGCTTATCTACCTCAAATCTCAATTGCTCCAACGAAATGTATTTTTTTGCAAAATCGATTTCTTCAGCCACACTGATGAGTTCTTTGTCGGAAGTTTCTAAAAAAAGCCGATTTATTTTGGCTAGTTCACTTATGGCTTTCAATGCTCTTTTTTGTTCGGACCTAACAATCATGGATTGAACTAAATTCATGATGTTAAAAATAAAATGGGGATTTAAATTGGATTTTAAAGTGGCTAATTCTAAACCTATTAATCGTTGTTGCAAAGAATATTTTTCTTGTTGCGACAAATAAATAATATAAATGGCCAAAAAAACAATCAAAACCAACAGCAACCAGAACAAATTATTTAGCAGAAGTCTTCTACTCACAATGAGAGGTAGTGCAATTTTTTTTCCTGTAGAAATGAGATTCAATTGATATTCATCTTGAGCCAGATCATTGATCCAAAAGTCTTTGAAAATTTGATGTAAACGGTAATTTTGAATGGAATCGTTGTTACCCATTACCGTCAACAAGTAAAAGTACTTTTGAAATAGATAATCGTTGCTGTTGAACTTCAATCTGAAATTTTGTCCTTCTCGGATGGATGGCAAAAGATCTTCCTTAAACACCTTAAAATTTTGAAAATCAATATCCCAGTTTGCATGTATCCCGAGTGAATTGCTGAAATTCAATGGATGTATTTCGATTTGCCTACCACAACTGCGCAATAATTCGTCATCGCTGAGATGGAATTGATGGTTTTTTGAAGTATTTACCGAATTGATCGATTGACCTAAATAATATTCCGATATCAAACTCAATTTAGGGTAGGCGGCATTCACCCCTAACTGCACGAGCGTATTACCCATCAATATCCACAATCCATGTTGATTGGAACGAATCCAAGTAATTGGGTCTAATGAAATTTTTGTAAGGTCGAAACTACTTAATAATTCAATGTTTTTGTCCGTTTTATTGGATTTGTTTGGTAGTTTTAGCGCATACAACCAAAGTTGGTTGTTTTCATGAAAGAGTATTAAATTACCGTAAAAATAAATGTTAGAATTATTCAAATTATTAGGTAAATCGCCTATTAATTCTGTGACCTCATTATCCTTCAGCAAAAATGCTTTGTAATTGGAAGTCAATGCAATAGCAAAATCTATGTTGGATTCGACGTAAAAAACAGATGAAACATCCTTGAATACATTGAAACGTGTTTTTTTGTTTTGTGGATGGTATTCATTCAAAGGTTCAAAGTAATTTGACCAATAAATGCGATCATTTAAAACAAAAAAATGATCAGTATTGCTCGATTGGATAGATTTGAGAATGCGCGGTGATTCAATGTCAATTTCAAAAATACCTTCCTCGGTTTGGATGAAATAGGCATTTGCTAATTCTGCGATTTTTTTGATTTTCCCCGGGGCGGTAATGGTTGTCCAAGTTTTTTGTTTTAAATGATAAAAACTGATTTGTGTTTTAGACCAAATGATGATATGATGTTTAGTATGAGTTAGACCATGATAATCGATTGGAGAATGGAGCCAGTGTTTATAATCTTTCAAAAAGTATGCACCATTGGACATGGATCCATACCAAATTCCATTATGCAGGGTATCGACCTTCAAACAAATAGGAAAATCCATTAATTCATCGTCATCCAATGTAATGATCTGCGATGAACTTCCGAAACGCTGGGGTTTATCTGTAGTTGATTTAGAAGCAATGGATGAACCTCCGAAACGCCGGGATTTATCTGTAGTTGATTTAGAAGCAATGGATGAACTTCCGAAACGCTGGGGTTTATCTGTAGTTGATTTAGAAGCAATGGATGAACTTCCGAAATGCTG
>CAZQFZ010000003.1:9196-17084 GCA_964592635.1 uncultured Rhizobium sp. | reverse complement strand
GCTGGGGTTTATCTGTAGTTGATTTAGAAGCAATGGATGAACTTCCGAAATGCTGATTTGGTAAGGCATGATTTTTAGAAATAGCAGACATGATCTCATTTGACTGACCAGTTAAAGAATGCTTCCAAATAAAACCCTGGTTGAAATTATTATGATCTCCAACAGCTAGATAAACGAATTGCTCGTCGTTAGTGATATCCCAAACCTGTAAATTCGATACTTTTGTGTTATATTTAAAATAATAGTTGTCAACTTGTTGATTGCTATTAACTACAGCATATCTGTTTTGATTGTATCCTATATATAATTGTCCTTTAGTTTCAAAAAACACCAGAGGTAATTGATTTGAATTGACCGCAATTTTGGGCAGGAAATCAGGGGGTGCGGGTATGAATTTTTGGAAATCATTTTCAATAAAAATTTGGGCATTTTTTGAAAGGTGTGCAACACAAATTTTTGATTTCCAGGTAAATATATCTACCGGCATGAGCTGCTTTTGGTTTTGTTGGGGAGATTCAAATAATTTATAAAGTTGCAAACTTTTTAATTCGAATGCACCATTCAAATAAATTCCCATTAATCGGTTTTTGAGTATGCGAATTCTACGAATACCAGGAAGAACTTTTTCCGAATATCGCTTGTACAAAATTCCCGATTCCATGTTAAAGATGTACAAACCAGAGTCGTATGTTCCTATGTAAATCCAGTCCTGATTGGTTGTAATGGATCGAACCTGTGCTCTGCCAACCAATTTGCATATATTTTGAAATTTGGTTTGAGAAGAGGGCAGTATGGATACTCCTGATTCTGTGCCAAAAAACAAGGTTCCAGAAACATCCGAATGTATGGTGTTAACGGTATTGGAAGGCAAGCCGTTATCAACGTTAACTTCATTTCCTACGAGTGATTGAGCTGACAAAAAACACGGCGAAAAGACTATCCCCAAACACAAAAATTTTAGAAAAAGGATTCGGATTCTAAATAATTGCATAAGTATAATTTGGTCTTAGCGGGGAAGGTTGAGCAAGCAATTTGAAAATCAAAGTAATTCTTGTAACAACTTTTTACCGGTTTTTGATAATCCGATAGTTTGACCAGATTTCAACGTAATTTGCCCACTTCGGAAACTTGCAATTTGCTGAAGAGGAACAATAAAAGACCGGTGAACTCGAATAAAATTCTTAGGTACTCTTCCTTCCAAATTTTTGAGGGTTTTCGAAGCCAAATAATTTTTCGACTGGGTAATAATTTTGGAATAGGCACCGCTGGCCTCAATAAACAATACCGAATCGCATGGAATCATGATGGTATCACCACCTTCCTTTAAAATTAAATGGTCACTGTCTTTGGTAAGTGATTCATCGGTGGATGGTGGGTTTAATAATTTCTCCAAGCGACTTTTAAAACGCAGTATTTCATTTTCATCTAATGGTTTGAGCATGTAGTCAAAAATATCATTTTGAATAGCTTTAATGGCATACTGAGAATGGGCACTTATTACTACAACTGGGATGGAGTTGTTAATTTTTGGAGCCAATGTTAATCCGTTTTCACCGCGCAATTCGATATCGGTAAACACTATATCCGGCTGAAATTCACATAAAGCCTGTTCGGCATCGGAAATGCTAGAAACCGAGCAAATGGAATCTATGCAATCACTTAAATACTCTTTTAAGTAAAATTCAATCATAGTTCTACCGGAAAGTTCATCGTCGATGATTAATGCTTTTAATTTTCCGTTTTCTTCCATAAAAATTTACTTTAAACTAAATCAAATGTAATGTTACTTTGCGATAATGATTGAATTATTTTCTCAAGATAATCGAAAATTTGCTAAAATCACCACGCAAGGTGCAGAATTGGTAAAATTAGAGAGTAATAATGAAACCAATATTTTGGAATCTATATTATGGAAAATGAATGATTCCTTTTGGAATCGGGTTTCTCCCATTCTGTTTCCATTGGTAGGTAAGCTCAAGAATAATTTGTATTCCGTAAATGGACAAAATTTTGAATTGCCGCAACATGGATTTGCTCGGAATTTTGAGTTTCAACTCGTGGAAAAAACGGTTAATTGGTGCAAGCTAAAATTATCCCATTCCTCCCAATCACTGGAAATATTTCCATTTGAATTTGAACTTTTGGTTGAGTATCTGCTTGGAAATAATTCTATTCTTGTTACCAATACAGTTGTGAATCCATCTAACAACAATCCGCTACTTTACAGCATCGGTGCGCATCCTGGATTTCACTTGAATGAAGCTTTGGATAATTATAGTATTCAATTGTATGATACGGATGGACAACATATTGCAGGTGATTTTATCTTGCAGCGACACTTAATTCAGAACGGGTTATACACCGGTGAAACAGAACCAGTTCAATTCATAGATGGCCAGTTGAAATTGCATAATTCCTTATTCTCTTCCGATGCCATTGTATTTAAAAAAGAAGGCATTGCGGGAATTTCTATTTTTCGGGGGATGGATTTCGTGGTCGGATTGAAATGCGAAACGGCACCGTATTGGGGCATTTGGACCAAACCGCAAGCTCCATTTTTATGTTTAGAACCTTGGGATGGCATTGCTGATCATGCAGAGCATAATGGAGATTTTTATTGCAAGGAAGGAGTTGTTCAATTGGGTCCACAATCGCAGCGTATTTTCCAATACGAAATTCATTGGTAAACATCAAGGTGCATACAATAGTATTCTAAAAAGTGGATTATTTGTTGCTAATCCAAATATCAACGGTTTTACTTCGCTGTAATTTCTGAGTTTCTGTAAAACTCAATTGGCTTACGAATTCGATTCTTCTTGGCTTTTCATAGGGATGTTTCCAATTCAACTCGTTCAAAATGAGTTGAATTTTGTTTCTGAGTTGGTTGATGTTTTGGGTTCTTGGAATGAAATCCTCCCGAGCCGAATTTAATTCAGCGTTTGAGTTGATAGTAATGGAATTCAATTCTGGGCTTTTGGAATTTTCTGTGTTTGAATTTAATTCTTCTTTATATCCTGTAACAGAATTTAAGTTGGAAATAATGGAACTATCCCTATGAATAAAGAGCGTTAGTTCTTGTCCTAATGAATCGTGCGACAATCCCCAACAAAAAAAATCATTCATTAACCATCCTAATTGCAAGTGCAGTTGTTTCTCGACCGATTCAAGCTGGATTTTTATTCCACCGGAATTGATGGTAAAGTCGCTTCTGCCTAACCATTTGAATTGTTTGGAATTGGGGTGAATTTCAATTACATCGTTGGTGTTCAGCCATTGATTTTGAGTCAAGGGGCTGCACAATTGCAAGCAATTGGAATGGTTGATGGCGATTTGAATATTGTCGGTTACACGATACCAATCATCCCCCAAAAAACGGCCAGCGAAATGCGAGTATGTTTCTGTCATGCCAAACGTGTGCACAAATTGGATTTGAGGAAACTCGTGAAGCAATTGGTTTTCCATTTCGGGGGACAGCTCTCCACCACCAATTAAAACGTATTTGAATTGCTGCAAGCGTAAACGGGAATCCGAATTTTGCAGGATGTGAAACAATTGATGTGGTGTGAAGGAGCTAATCACACAATCTACGGGTATGTTGGTATTCAATAGGGGATTGCTGCTGGGGGGTATGCAGTAAAACGGTTGATTCCAAACAGCTGCACGAATCACTTGCATAAAACCACCCACCTTATTTAAAGGTAAGCATATCAATTGTTTGTCGGGTTTAGATATGAAGTATTTGAGGGTTTGTTGGGCGCTCCAAATGAGAAGTTCACGGTTTAAAGTGAAGGGTTTGGGCTGCCCGGTGCTTCCAGAGGTAAAAATCAGAAATTCGGACTTACCCTGTTGCCATTGGGAGATAATTTCTGTGGCAGCGAGGGGTTCGAAATGCGTTTTAACTTCATTTTTTTCTGAACTCATTCTTTATAGAATGTTAATTAAACGCAAATTCTTTCAGAAGGTTCACACATTGATTGATTTCGTCTTTGGTGTTGTAATAATGGGTGGAAATTCGGATGGAATCCAGACCGTTTTCGGCAACATGTCGTAAAATAATATTTTTAGAACGAGCAAAATTCACGAAGCCGGAATTGGGATTTTCTATTTTGGTTTTTTGGGGATTGATTTTGAATCCGATTTGTGCACCTCTGGAAATGGCTTCGGTGGGAGTAAGCATTTGAATTCCGTCGCCGATAGAAAGTAATTCATTTTGAAGGTATTCAGCAAGCGATTTTACTCGATTTTCAATTCGTTGAATTCCAATTCTTTGGTAAAAGCCAAGTGCCTTTTCTGCACCTATCCAAAGGGGGCCAGAAAATGTTCCATAACTGTATCGTGATGCTTTATTGATAGGATCGGATAAGAATGGGGGATTTTGGTTCATATTGAAACTATCCAAGCTGTATGCTGCTACGTGTGTGGTTTTTGTTTGGGCCAAGCGATTTTCATTGATGTAGATCCAACCGGTTCCTATGGGACCAAGCACCCACTTGTGGAAACATCCCGCGTAATAATCGCATCCGAGATCTTTAACACTGAAGTTAATCATTCCCAATGGATGTGCGCCATCTACACAAGAAATGATATTCTTTGATCTAGCAATGCTGCACATTTCTTTTATGGGTAGGATTTGCCCAATGGTGCAGGGAATATGAGGTATTGCAAATGCGCGGGTTTTGGGAGTAAGTGCTTTTTCGAAACGGTTCAGAGTTTCTGCCGCGGTATTGCCAATTTCGAAGGTTTTTATAACAATGCCGTCGAGTTTTGCTCTGTGCAGCCAAGGTGCACAACCGCCCACGTGTTCGTGAGTGGTCATGAGTACTTCATCTCCTTTTTTTAGGGGTATTCCCCAACAAATATGATTGATTCCTTCGCTGACGTTTTTGGTAATGCCAATTTCATCGGATTTTGCCCCAATTATTTTAGCTAAAGCAGTCTCCAAAGTACCATTGTGAGCGGGGTAGGCCGCATTTTCGGCAATGGCTTTGAATTCATTATTTACTGCTTGTAATACGGGATAGGGCGTAACGCCCATGGTGCCATTATTGAGGAAAATCCGATCGGTTTTTAACGGAAACAATTCTCGAATTGATTCAAAATAGGCATCCGAACTCAATTCAGTAGATAGGGTGTTTAATGCCCATTTGGCTTTTGCATCTTCAATGGATGTGGCTGTGGCCAAACTTCCCCCGAAATATAAAAATGAACGACGTTTCATAGCATTCAATTGGTAGAAGTGCAAGATACGTTTTTTAGATGTATTTTTGCACTTTGCCTCATTTTTAAATGAAATGCAAAATAAATTATATATTGTTGAAAATCAATTGAATAAGAGAAAGATAGGATATGAATGTTTTAGGGATAATGAGCGGATCGAGCATGGATGGTATCGATTTGGCGTTGTGCAATGTGGAAAAGGTAGGAAATCAGTTCAGCACAGAAATTTTGAAGGCCATAACCATTCCAATGAATGAAACTTGGAGGGTGCGATTGTCGCAAGTTAAATATCAAACCCCAGAGGTATATGCCAAAACCGATATTTTCTTCGGAAGGTATTTGGGAGAATTGGCCGATGCGTTTCGCAAAGAAACGGGTTTACAAATTGATTTGGTAGCATCGCATGGACATACCGTTTTTCACGATCCACAGAAGTGGATGACATCGCAAATTGGCGATGGAGCAACCATGTATGGAACTTGTGGAATTCCGGTTGTTTCGAATTTCAGAAGAGCCGACGTTGCCGCAGGTGGTCAAGGCGCTCCTTTGGTTACATTAGGGGATGATATGTTGTTCAATGAATATGATGTATGTCTTAATTTGGGCGGTTTCTGCAACATTTCCATGAAAACGAGCAAAGGAAGAGTGGCATTTGATGTTGCTCCGTGCAACATCGTATTGAATCGTTTAGCAAGAGAAAGAAAATTGAAGTACGATGAGAATGGTGCAATTGCTGAAAGTGGTAGTGTTATTTATCCCCTTCTGGAACAGTTAAATCAAATTGCATTTTATCAAAAATCTGCGCCCAAAAGTTTGGGAAGAGAATGGATCAATAAAGAATTCTGGCATATTGTTCGTGATTTCGACGATCATCCGGTTGAAGACCGCATGAAGACTTTGGTGATGCATATTGCGGTTCAAATTGCCAACGCAGTTGAAACATATTCAGAAAAATCACTTTCGGAAATGAAGGTTTTGGTAACGGGTGGTGGTGCATTCAATCAGACGTTAATGGATTATATTTCATCGGAGTCCGATGCACAAATTGTTGTTCCCAACGAGCAAATCGTAAACTTCAAAGAAGCCATGGTTTTTGCATTATTGGGCGCCATGAGAGTTTATGGAGTGCCAAATGTGATGCACGAAAGTACAGGTGCAAAAGTGCCTGTTATTGCCGGGTCGTTAGATGGTTTTATCCATTTGAATTAATCAAAAATACATATCACTCGAAACGAAAAATTTAAGTAGAACAAACCGTATAACTTCCTCAAAACGAGATAAAAATCCCAATACCAACACAATTAACATCCAATTTCAAATTCGTATTGTAACACCCATAGCTTTGGTGTTAAATCCCACCAAAAAAGAATTAAACCAACAAATCAACCCTATTATTTAATATACCGTGAAACTAGAAAAGCTGATCGACAAATTTGAAAACAAGCAACCCGAAATCGTGTTTGCTTGGAAAGATTCTGAAACCGAAGCCGAAGGCTGGGTGGTAATAAATTCCTTGAGAAATGGTGCTGCCGGTGGCGGTACACGCATGCGCAAAGGATTGAATCAGCGCGAAGTGGAAAGCTTAGCAAAAACCATGGAAGTCAAATTCACGGTTGCAGGACCTCCCATTGGTGGTGCTAAATCGGGGATCAATTTCGATCCGGCAGATCCTCGTAAAAAGGACGTGTTAAAACGGTGGTATAAAGCCGTTCGTCCGCTGTTGAAAAACTATTATGGAACCGGTGGTGATTTGAACGTGGATGAAATTCACGAAGTAATTCCAATGACCGCTGATTTAGGAATTTTACATCCCCAAGAAGGTGTAGTGAACGGGCACTTAACGTCCTACACTCCGGAAGAGCGTTTGAAGGCGATTTCGCGCCTACAAGAAGGGGTATTGTTGCCCATCACCGATGAGCGATTAACTCCAGATGTGGCCAAGAAATTTACCATTGCCGATATGATTACAGGTTGGGGTGTTGCCGAAGGTGTGCGTCATTACTACGAAGTGTACGGCGGTTTTATGAACAACAAATTAGCCATTATTCAAGGTTGGGGAAATGTGGCTGCTGCTGCGGCATTTTATTTAACCAAATACGGAGTTCGTATTGGAGGTATTATTGACCGCAACGGTGGAATCATTTCAAAGCAAGGTTTGGGATATGAAGAAGTAGTAGAGTTGTTTTTAACTCGCGACGGAAATGCATTAAATGCTCCCAATATGTTGTCGTTTGATGAAGTGAATGCTCAAATTTGGGATCTGCCAGCAGAGATTTTTATTCCCGGTGCTGCTTCTCGTTTGGTTACCGAAGATCAGGTAAATCGCATGGCAAAAGCAGGTATCGAAGTGATTTCTTGTGGTGCAAATGTGCCTTTTGCTGATGCCGAAATTTTTATGGGACCCATCAGCAGCTTGGCAGATTCTCAGATGGCGGTAATTCCAGATTTTATTGCCAATTGTGGAATGGCGCGGGTATTTGGTTATTTGATGAAGCAAGATGCCGAATTAACCGACGTGGCTATTTTCAAGGATGTGAGCAACATTATTCGCAGTGCAGTGATGCGCGTTCACCAATTCAATCCCAAATCTACTGGAATTTCTGCAAAGGCGCTTGAAATGTCGTTGACAGATTTAGTGGGATAATTTTTGTTTCGAGGGATGATGATTCTG
>CAZQFZ010000003.1:0-9096 GCA_964592635.1 uncultured Rhizobium sp. | reverse complement strand
GTTCATCATTATAATTATGAGGCAGGTATCTAAAAAGTGACAGATTAAGCGTAAGAATATTGATAAAATTGCAGATAAGTTATCTATTTAATTGAAAAAAATGAATAAATACAACACAACTATAGCTGAACGTTTTTGTAAATATGTTCAGGTCGATACGCAAAGTGATCCCGAATCGACCACCTTCCCCAGCACCGAAAAACAGAAAGATTTGAGTCGAATTCTGGTTCAAGAGCTGTTGGAAATGGGTTTGGATGACGCGCACTTAGACGAGTATGGTTACGTATATGCTACGCTTAAATCCAATGTAAATCATCAAGTACCTGTAATTTGTTATTGTTCGCATGTGGATACATCACCGGATTGTACGGGCGCTGGTGTGAAACCCATAATTCATAAGAACTACCAAGGACAAGATTTGATTTTACCGGATGACATTTCCCAGGTTATTCGCACTTCTGAACACCCGTATTTGTTGGAAAAAATAGGTGAAGACATTATTACAGCTTCAGGTACAACATTATTGGGAGCGGATGATAAAGCCGGTGTGGCAGTGATTATGGATTGCATTCAAAGATTTGTAAATAATCCAGAATTACCCCACGGTGATATTCGTGTGTTGTTCACCCCCGATGAGGAAATTGGCCGGGGTGTAGATCATGTTGACATCAAGAAATTGGGTGCCGACGTGGGATATACGTTGGATGCAGGTGAGCGCGGTTGCTATGAAGATGAAACATTCAGTGCTGATGGTGCTACTGTTCATTTCTATGGAGTTTCTGCCCATCCAGGTTATGCTAAAGACAAGTTGGTGAATGCATTGAAAATAGCAGGGGATTTTTTAAACCGTTTACCTAAAAATGGTTGGAGTCCTGAAACCACATCCGATCGCGAGGGATTTGTGCATCCTGTTACGATGGGTGGTGTTGCGGAGCATGCGTGGGTGAAGTTCATTGTTCGGGATTTTGAAACAGCCAAGTTGCAGGAGCATGAAAATCGCTTGGAGAGGTTGATGAATGAAACCGTAAATGATTATGCGGGGGCTACGGCTAAAATGGAAGTGAGTGAGCAATACAGAAATATGAAGGAAGTGGTTTCCTTGAATCCTAAGATTTCAGAATATGCAATAGAAGCTATAAAACAAGCGGGTATTGAACCACAGTTGACTAGTGCTCGTGGTGGTACCGATGGAAGTCGCTTGAGTTTTATGGGGTTGCCTTGTCCGAACATTTTTACGGGAGAAATGGCTTTTCATGGTAAGCATGAATATGTGAGTGTTCAAGACATGGAGAAGGCCAGTGAGGTGTTGATTCACCTATCTAGATTGTGGGTGGAAGGATCTAAATAAAGTTATGATTTTCTGATTAGAAGCCTGCGAAAACTATCTGTAAAGCGATATTGAAAGGATTTTGGTGATATTCGAATGGGCAATAACAAAAAAGGGGCGTAAAGCCCCTTTTTTGTTATTAAAAATTTTACAGATTGTGTGTAACTATTTGTTTCAAACTGAAGTTGTTAGTTCAATGTGCATTGAGCAATTACGCTAAGCTTCCCACTGTTTTCAAGTGAGATAAGTGGGAACGAATAGCTGCAAAGAAAGTAGGCACTTCGTTGTATTTTACATTAAAATCAGCACATGTTTTCTTCACAATTTCATTGATTTTGGGGTAGTGAACGTGGCTTATTTTAGGGAACAAATGATGTTCTACTTGGAAATTCAAACCACCTAAAGCCCAAGTTAAAAATTTACTTTTAGTGCTAAAGTTAGAGGTGGTGTTGATTTGATGCGTAGCCCAATTGTCGGAAACGTTAATCGTGTCTAATACAATGTTTTGATTTTTGGCATCTTCTAAGTCAGTAATATAGGTAGTTTCTTCAACCACATGAGCCAATTGGAATACTACGGTAATAATACCTCCGGTTAAAGCTGCCATGGATATATACCCGATTAAAGCAGTTTTAAAACCTATGGCTAAAGCCGGTAATATCAAGAAAATGGTTATGTAAATCAACTTTGAGCTCCAAAATTTGATGTGTTGAATCCAATCGAACTTAGATTTGAATGGTTGATCAATTACTTTACCCCTAAAATATTTCTTAAAATCTTCCAAAAAGATCCAAGAAATATAGGCGATGAAATATAAGGGCAAGCCATAAATATGTTGGAACTTATGGAACCATAATTTCTTTTTGGCCGTGTTCACTCTTAAAATTGGCCAGAGGTCTATATCTTCATCAACTCCTTCGATGTTGGTATAGCTATGGTGAGAAATGTTGTGTTTTTCAGCCCAAAAGAATGCATTTCCCCCTAACAAGTTCAAGGAGGTTGCCATTAGTTTATTCACCCAAGCCTTGGTGGAGTAACTGCCATGTGCGCCATCGTGCATTACGTTAAATCCAATACCTGCGAACCATATTCCCATGGTAGTGTAAACAACATAAATCCAAGCGGAGTCTGCTGGAATGAAAAACAAAGAAGCGTAATTCAATCCTAATAAGGTTCCCAACAAGATGGTTTTAATGTATAATTTCCAATTGCCTGTTGGTTTGATGTTATTTTCGGAAAAATAATCATTGATGCGATTTCGGAGTGTAGAAAAAAATTCTGCGTTTCTCCCTTCAAAGCGAATTTGAGTCATTTATTTATTAATGTTACAAAAATAGCTATTCAAACTCAAAAAAATATGATTTTAATCACATTGCTAGTGGTTTACTCGTTAATTTGACGCTTTCTTGTAGTAATCTTTAACAAAAAATACAGTGGGCAAATTCCCAAAATACTGGTAATTAAAAAAATAGCGCTTACCGTGATAATAATTGCTGCAAGTGTTTCGCTGGGTAATTTATCTGTAAAATAAAGGGCCAATAGTACGAGTGCCAATACAACCCGGATTATTTTATCCAAGGTGCCCATGTTTTTGGTTAGTAAATTCATAGCGTGATTTAATAGGGTGTAACACAAATATAAAAAATTATGTAAGCTTTCAAAAAAATATGTAAAGTGTTTATTTCCATATAGATTTGCGTTATGGAGTTAACCGACAGAGCATTTTGGTCGAATTATTGGAGAAGCAAAAAGGAATTGTATGAACAACCGGTAAGCAACGATTATCTTTTTACCCCTTTATTCAACGAGCATATTCAAAAGTATCACCCCAAAACAGCCGTTGAATTGGGTGGATTTCCAGGTACATTTTCTGTGCATTTGCATCAAAAGTTCAATGTAAATACCACTTTGGTGGATTATTTTATCGATGAAGAATTATTGCAGGGTTTTTTCAAAGCAAATGGCATCAAAAACAATGAACTCAGTTGGAAGGAAGCCGATGTATTGTCGAGTGAGCCTGTTCATGCGCAATTCGACTTGGTTTTTTCTATTGGGCTCATTGAGCATTTTGAAAATACGTCTAGCATTCTTTATGCCCACAAACGATATTTGAATGCAAACGGTTCAATGCTGATAATTCTTCCGAATTTCCGGGGAGTTAATGGTTGGTTTCAACGAGTTTTTGATCGTGAAAATTACGATAAGCATTTTATTCAGTGCATGGATCCGGAGAGGTTGAAGTTGGAAATGAAGAATTTGGGATTTAATCAAATTGAGTCGGATTATTTTGGGGGATTCACTATCTGGTTGGAGAATTATACTTCTCAAAAAGTTTGGGTAAAAGTATGGTATAAATTGGTTTGGACTTTGGGTAAGGTGGTTTCAAAACTGTTGCCCATCAAAGGGAAATACTTTTCACCCTACATTTTCGTTTCTGGTAAATTGTAATTGACTTAGGGTGTTTAATACATATGAAAACAAAAGAAGAAATTGTAAATAATTGGTTGCCCCGTTACACGGGGCGTGAACTAACTGAATTCACTCCTTATATTTTGTTAACCAATTTTAGTAATTATTTGGAGTTGTTTGCTGAGAAATACGGTGTAACTATTCAGGGACAAGGTAAACCATTTCAATCTGTAATTGCTGATGGAATTACCTTAATAAATTTTGGCATGGGAAGCGCCATGGCTGCTACTACCATGGATTTGCTTACAGCCATTCAACCTAAAGCGGTTCTTTTTTTGGGAAAGTGCGGTGGATTGAAAAAGAAAAATAAACTGGGTGATTTAATTTTGCCAATTGCTGCTATTCGAGGTGAAGGTACATCTAACGACTATTTTCCAGCAGAAGTGCCTGCATTGCCGTCATTTGCTCTTCAAAAAGCCATTTCCACTACCATTCGCGATTATGATTTGGATTATTGGACTGGAACGGTGTACACCACCAACCGGCGTGTTTGGGAACACGATGAAGAATTTAAATCCTATTTGGAACGAGTTCGAGCCATGGCGATTGATATGGAAACCGCCACTATTTTCAGTGTGGGTTTTTATAACAGCATTCCTACAGGAGCCTTGTTGTTGGTAAGCGACCAACCCATGACTCCTGAAGGGGTGAAAACTGCTGAAAGTGATCAAAAGGTTACTTCCAATTTTGTAATGAATCACCTAGATATTGGAATTGATTCATTAAAACAATTAATCAATAACGGTCAAACGGTAAAACATTTGAAATTTTAATCCCTTTGTTTATTTGGGAAGAGACGTTTCCTTTTGCCGTTGAGCCGCTTCAATCATTTTTTGCACTTGTTGTTGAGCTGCTTGTTCTACTTGAACGGCTCTGTTTTCCGCCTCTTGCTCAGTTTTGGTTGCTAAATCGTTGTTTTTAGCTCTTGCGGCATCCGCTTTTTTGGCTGCTTCTTTCTTGAGTTTTTCGCCTGCTTTTTTCGCCGCAATTTTTTCAATTTGGGTAGTTGCTTTCAACATAAGAGCATCAATTTCTTCGTTGGCTTTCTTTTCTGCTTCACTTGCCAATCTTTCGCCTTCGGCACGTTGCTTGTTGGCCAATTGTTTTCCTTCTGAACGTATTAACTCTGCTTTTTTACGGGCTTCTTCCATGACTTTTTCTGCTTCGTCGTGAGCACGTTTTAGAACATCATCTGCGGCAGCGTTGGCTTTTTCAAGAGCTTTTCCTTTGGCTTGGTCAACGTATTGTCCTACCATTTCACGTCCAAATGCTTTCCAATTGATATTCACCTTGGGGTTTTGCACGGTTCCAGTAATGGTCATCGGAACTGATTTTCCTTCAGCGCTTATACGTCCCCCGAAATTAATGGTTTGATCCAAGGCAACACCGCCTCTAAGTTTCATGGTAGAGCCTTTGGGTAAATTCAAAGTTAGGGAATCTTTCATGTTGAGTTTGCCATTTTCAATAGCAAAACCCAATTTCGTTGGCTTGATTCCCATATTTTCATTCATGCTCCATTTGAATTGCTCGGCCACTTGCTTCAGCCAAGAAGGCAATTTCATTTCACCTTTGATTACGTTTAATAGACCATTTGCAGAAACTGCATTGAGATCAACCGACATATCTTCACCCAAAGCGGTTTTTCCGCCTAAATTCAAATCCATAAGACCTTGAACATCCTTTAGAACGGGAGCAAACGATTTGGCAATTCCCATGTTTTGGGCAATTTCCTTGGGTACAAAATTCAGGATTGAAAAGCTTCCTGAAGCCAAAGGTTTGCCCCCTGCTTGGTAAGAATATTTGGCTTCATTTAACGAGAATTTGCTTCCCCAAAGATTCGCAGCAACGGGAGAAACGGTTAATTCTCCATTTTCCACTTTTATTTTGGCCACACAATTTTGCAAATTGTAATCTTGGAACTGCAATTGACCTACATTGGCGGCAAATTGAAGATTTAAATTCTTGGGGATGGAAGGAGCGGCCATTGGAGCTTCGCTGCTGCTTGAATCTTCCGTTGTGGTAGTTTCAGAAGCAGGCATCCACTCGTTCAAGTCGATGGATTTGCTATTGATTTCCAAGTTACCCATCAAAACTTCTCCATTTAAGAAATAACCCAGGAAATTCTTCAATCCACCGGTGATATTCATACTTGATTTTCCATAGCTCAACCCGGTTGTATTTAAGTCGAATGTTTTAGGAGTAGCTGTCATGGTTAATGAGGGGATGTTCAAGGGTAATAAATCAGGCGCGTTGAAATTTAAACCATTGATTTGTATTTTACCGGAAGCTTTAAGGGCATCGGCATTTCCGGATTTAACTTGAGAATACCTGCCATCGAATTGTAAATCAGAAGCAATTTTACCTACGAGTTTTGTGCCTTTATCTAATGGCATAAATTGTGTCCACTTATTCAAATCCACTTGAGCAAAAAATTTCGCTTTACCATAAGGATTGCTCATTGGCGTTGTGAGAAACAGCGACAAATCGATGGGATCACCGCCCAAGTTCATAGCGAATTTTTTGAGATCCACCGTGGTATTATCTGGATTCCCATCTGTATTTTTCACGTTTAGATCGACATGAATTCCGGATACGGAAGCGGGTAAACCTGGGTATTGGAACGAAGAATTGTCCACTTTCAAACTAATATCTGTAGAAGGCATGCGGATATCATCCATAATGCCTTTAATTTTCGCATGTAAAGACATTTTACCTGATGATTTTACCTGATCAAAATCTTTAGTGTAAGCACCTGGAACAACGGAGAGGAGTGATTTAAACTCAGAAGATGGCACCGAGAAATCAAGATCCATATCCATGTTGGTATCATTCATTTGCAACCAGCCTTTCAGTACCAGAGGGAATTCGTTCAATGTGGCCTCAATTCCCCCGAAATCAAAACGGAAGGTATTGAAATTCATGTTAATGGTGCTGTTGGAGGCAAGTTTGGTTTTGGACAGAAGTTTCATTCCTCCAAACGACATATCCAAGGTTTCGGCATTCAATTCATTTTTAAGTGAAAAATCGTCGCCTTTGAAGCTACCGGTTCCATCAAAGTTGAACCCCGTTAAAAACATATCAAAATCCATAGAATGATCTACATAACCAATTCGTGCATTTTCAACCACAATGCTTTGCAGCTGCAGATTCATGGGTTCGCTTTTTGTAGTATCAATTGTGGCAGTAGAATCCACTTTGGCGATGTCGAAATTGGCCCTACCGCTTTCGAGGAAAATGATATTGATAAGTGGATTATTGAGATATATTTTATTGATAGTCATTGGCTTACCACTGCCTAAAACGGATTTAATGTCAATAGTTAAGCGCATTTTATCTGTTGCAAACAGGGTGTCTTTTGCAAAAGAGTCGATACCGACTACCTTGAGGTTGTTGATTCCTACAGAGATATGGGGAAAATTCCGGATTAGAGAAAGCGAAATATCATCGTCGAAAGTAATATTCGCATTCACGGAATTGTTGGTAGATTCTTTGATTTTGGTTAAGATTTTACCTTTAAAGGCGAAAGGTAAGATGAGCAGGATTAAGAATAAAATACCTAAAGTGGCAGCAATACGAATTCCCCATTTTTTCATAATTGCGAAGTTATAAAATTAAGTGATAGTTTGTTGTGTGTGTTTATTCGAAATTAGGTGGGATTTGATTAACTTCGCTTAAAATTGGATAAAATATGATGACAGGCTTAACCCACTTACACAATTTCTTGAGATGGATTGTGTTGGTACTTTTGATTTGGTCAATGGTGAATGCATTTTTAAATAAGAACGGAAAAGAAACACGATTCTTAACAATTTCGGCACATATCATGTTGTTGTTGGGATTGATTCAATGGTTTTTGGGAGCTTGGGGTTGGAACTTGATTCGGAGAGTGAGCATGAGTGAATTGATGACCAACAAAGCGATGAAGGCAATGCGTTTCTTTGCCGTTGAGCATCCGTTAACCATGATTATTGCTATAGTATTAATTACGATAGGTGGAATTATGGTAAAGAAAGGAAATGGAGCTGCGAAGTGGATATATTTAGTTTCATTGATTTTGATTATTTCCCGTATTCCTTGGCCTAATATGAAGAATAATATAGGGAGAGGGTTGTTTCCCGGTATGCAACCAACTCAGACAGTTTCCGATAGCACAAGCAATTCTGACTCTACTAATTTGGTTGATTGACGTTTTAAAATTCAACTATATCGAAATGGCGCCTTCAAGGGTGCCATTTTTGTTAAATTCGCGTTTGGTGTAGAATTCAGTTGGCTCGAAAGGGTGGGAGTTGACAATTAACAATGATGTGCAGTCAAGTTGCGTGATTGAAGCTACTGCTCATCTTCTGTTGATTATCCAGTGCATCTCTGTTGACTAGAAGAAGGTAAGCGGTGATGTTGAAGGATTTTACCGAATGTTTAAAAATGGAAGTTTTAAAATTTATTTTGTATTGAGGTTCAAATTGAAAAAATAAAACCATGAAAAAATCGCAAGTATTAATTATTGTATTGATTTCCAGTATTTCTGGCTTTTTAGGTGCTTTTGTTTTTAATTGGATGAAAGGGGCAGATGTGGCTTGGTTGAAAGTGGCTGATAGCGGTGTTCCCTCTCGATTGACGTCGTCTGGTTTCGATTTGAATGCATTCGAAACAGCGAGTGCTGCTTCTACACCAACTGTGGTATTTATAAAAACGCTTTCAACGGTGCAATACGAAAGTCCTTTTGGGAGTTTTTGGGATTTTGATCCGTTTGGAAGCCGTGGACAAGCTACTAGTACAGGGAGTGGGGTTATTGTAAATGCCGATGGTTATATTGTTACGAACAATCATGTGATTCAGGGTGCAGAAAAAATAACCGTTGTTTTGAACAAGAGTAAGAAAGAGTACACGGCGAAAGTAATCGGCACAGATCCGAGCTCGGATTTGGCATTGATTAAAATAGATGAGCGAGATTTGCCTTCGGTAGTTTTTGCCAATTCAGACGATGTTAAAGTAGGTGAGTGGGTATTGGCTGTTGGAAATCCCTTCAATTTAAACTCAACCGTTACTGCGGGAATTGTGAGCGCAAAAGGTAGAAACATCAATATAGTAAAGAATCAGTTTCCGATTGAGAGTTTCATACAAACCGATGCGGCCATTAATCCTGGAAATTCCGGCGGCGCTCTGGTTAATTTAAAAGGCCAACTCGTAGGAATCAATACAGCCATTCAATCCAATACCGGAAGTTATACCGGTTACGGATTTGCCATCCCCAGTAACATCGTTCAAAAAATAGTAAAAGACTTTATCGAAAAAGGTGAAGT
>CAZQFZ010000002.1:4955-56885 GCA_964592635.1 uncultured Rhizobium sp. | reverse complement strand
GGAACGAATCCAATGCTGAAGTAGATTTTATTCTTCAAAAAGGAACTGAATACATTGGTATTGAAGTTAAATTAACCCATGACAAAATATCCGGAATTGCGAAATTTCAATCGCAATTCAAACCCAAAAGAATGATTCAATTGTCAAACACCGGAATATCTTGGCAACAATTTATCACAATAGATCCGAGAGAATGGTTTTGATTACCTATCAATTGAAAAATTCATTAACTCATCTTACTCATAATCCTCAACACCACCTTAAAGTCGTTTTGAATTAAATGAACTTCGGCACAATGACTCGGATACGTTACTTCAAAAGCTTCACGCATAATAAACGGGGGACCAGCCACTTGATGGAATAAACCCCGGCATTCTAATTTTCCGTCTGGACTGAAACGTTGAATTTCGAATCCTTCCAATTGCTGAGTTACATAAAACCAAGATCCACAGCCTTCACCACTCAACCAATGTATATCTTCAGGTAAATTTTGAGGTTTCTGTGGAGCTGGCACCACTTTAGGCAACAAACTTCCCTTTTTATGAGTGCCGTGATGCGCCACCAATACCCCATCTTCACCCACTATGGAATAATGCTTCAATGTTTTCACATTCCCTTTGGGCGTGGGACTGATGGTGGTAGGATACTTCAATCGCATTCGGTAATACCATTGCGGTGAACCAGCAACAATAACCGTGTTAACAAATCGAGAACAATTGGTTCCTCCGGGAACAAAAGGACCATAAACCGTAGGTGAAACAGATTGCATCTCACGTGCCTTATTAAAGGCTTTTTCAAAATTGATGTCAATATAAGAAGCATGCAATTTACCCGTTCCATGACAACTTTCATTATTGTAAAGTTCCCATAAAATATCTTCGTAGTTGGATAACTTTCCTTTTTCGTCGAAAAGAGCTTTGATGTTCAACTCTAAGTCGTGATCGGTATGTGCGCTTCTCACTCTTCCATGCAAATGAGGAGAATGATAACGTCCAAAATCGAAGTAATGACATTGCCCTGTTGACTTTTCAATTAACACCAGAGCGGCATGTCCCACCTTGTAGTAATTGCCTTTACTGATTTTTAGCCATTCAGCAGGTGTATCGTACCAAGCTCCTGCTTTTTTGCAGTAGGTATCCGGCCAAGCGAGCGCAATTGCAATACCATTAAGCATGTTGCACCTCCCTAATTTGTATTGTTAATTGTTTTCGAAAAGCAACACGCAGCATTGCGTTTTGTTTTAAATGATACATGCAAGTTAAAAAGTGGAATAATTTGAACTGTAGTATGGAGTCTATTCGATTCACTGTTACAAAATTATGAATTTCTTTCATCGCTCCAAAAATTCACTATATCGTGTAGCGTTTCACGATGTTTTAATACACAATATTCACCATTCAAGTATCCCAAAACCAAAGGAAAAGGCCTGCTGCAGTGTCTAGACCACAAGGCAAACGTATTGGCTCCTGCATCGTGTATTTTCAACCAATCACCTACTTGAATTTCAGGAAGATCATGATTTCTAAATGGAATATCGCCCGCAAAACACAAGGGTCCACCGATATCATAATTATAGGTCAAACTCCTTTGATTTGTGTTTACTTCATGACCGCTTGCATCTAAAACACTTAATCGATGATACCAATCTGAATTGTTGTACGATTCCCGCAAAAACATATCCGCGCCTACATGTATGATGGCCAATTTTCGGCCATTCGCTATTTCTTTAACGTGTTCAACACGCGAATAAACGGCAGTCCCACCTGCATAATAGTACCGTCCAAATTCGGTTATCAACTGGTAGGTTCCATCGAATAATTCCGGACAAATTGCTTTCAATTCAGAAAAATACAAATCGATATCTGCTTCTTTGGATTGATAATAATCGAATGCCAATCCTCCGCCAATATTGATGAATTTTATTTTTTTCGGGGGAAGGGCGTTCGCTAGGTCCACCACTTTGCGAATTCCTTTAATGGTATTGGAAAAATCACTATTTTGAGAGGCCTGATGCACATGTAAACCATCCAAACGGCTAATTCTCGTTAACAGATCAATCCAATCTTGGGTGACCTCCTGAAACAATTCACCGAATTTTGAATTTGCCCCACTGACATTGAGCGAATTAGGAGAATTTATATTCATAGATGGATTCAATCGGAGTCCGATTTGAATTTCTTCCGAAAAGTGTTGCATATTTTGCAAATCCTCGAATGAATCTGCGTTAATATATCCCCCGAGAAAGTAAGAATTCAACCATAATAAATCCTGTTTAGTTTTCACCGGCGAATCAAATACGATGCGATTATTGGGAACTCCAGCTGCCTTGGCAATGGCAATTTCACCCATGGAAGCAGCTTCAAACGCGGCACCTTGTTGATATAAATTTCGAAGAACTTCAACCAAAGGATTGGTTTTAATGGCAATGGCGTTCAAACCAGTAGGATTCAAACGCTCATTCATGGATTTGATCCGATTGATGGAATAGTGAAGATCTATAACCACTACCGAATCATCGTCACCCGATAAAAAACCAAAAAAATCAGTTACAGGGTGCATGATGCAAACGCTTTAGAGCCAAAGAAATGGTTTCCAAAATCCGGCCCTCCAAATTTAGATCTAGGCCTTTTTCAATAAATTCACGAATATTCACAGCTCCAATGGCCAAACGAATAAATGACTTATTGCCATAGCGCACTGGTTGACCCATTTGCAACTTCAAACCACCCAATTCTTCAGATTCCGAAGTTAACAGCTCTTGGTACAACAACTGCAATTCCTCATGTCCTAAATACCGTCCATCATCAAATTTCACACGAAATGAAATGATGGTTTTGTTGGTGAGGTCAAAATCTTTCATCAATTCAAATTCTGGTTTTTGAGCAATTTCGCTGGAAACAAAACTATTCCACACCGAAATCAATTGGGTAACTTTATGCTGATCTAATTGGTTAAACCGTTGAATTTCATTGATTGCGATTTTCCATCGCATATACAGGCCTTGGTTATAAAATTCTCTGAGTTGCGTCCTCAAAGAATTCAAAACAGGAGGAATATCCGATTGAGAAAAGATGGCTGATACCCCCTGGGTAGTAGAATTGGTAACCGAGTCGTTTTGTTGAAGTTGCTGAATAATGGTTTGGGGAACCAACAAAGCTGCACAAAACAAGGGTGCTTGAAAAAATTTAGAACCCGTAATCATCACACAAGCGCCATGGGATAGAGTTTGATTAATGAGTTCAATATTCACCCGCAGTTGGCACATATCCACCACAAACATGGCCTCCTTTTGATATTTAGGAATCAATGAAAGATTATCTTCAATACCGGATTTACTTCCCAAAACAAAATTAACCAAAAGCGTTTGGTCCTCTTTTTTTTGTTGAATTATACGTTGAATTTCGTGTTCGTGTTTGTAAATATTCCCATTTTCGTCGCGAGCAGGAAGCTGTATTAATTCAATTTCAGATTCAATTCCCACGAATTCGTTCTTATCTACGGAATCACCAAACTGATTCTTGGCAAAATAGTATTTCCCTTCAGAAGCTAAAACGGTGCCAGAGCCCAATTCTTCCGGACAAGTCAATACGTTTACAATTCGTTTTTGGGGATGTAGAATGGACTTAAACCAAAGTGGTAAATACACCAAATCGGTGCCAGATGGTGCAATAAAAACCTCAAAATCGATAGGATTATTGGGTGATTTGAACGCAGTTTGAATTTGATTCCTTAATTCTTCTACCTGACTATCTATAAGTGGTTTATTAGATAATTCATCACACATTTGATGGTATTCATGTGCTGAGATTGAATTCAAAGAATTGCACGTACATGAACCCCTAAACAATGTTTTTTCAAATTGTGATGGGTGAATGTAATACTTATTCAAGCCGTTTTCCAAAATATCCAATCGTTCATCTCCACCTTGACAGAGAAGCTCAAATCCGTATGGTTTCATTAATAAAAATAGGGTTATAAGAAAGAAACAAAAATACGAGTAAAAATGATTTGGTTCGAATGAATCCAATACAGAATTTACAATTTTCAAGGAGTGAAAAATAGTTATATATTAACGAAGTGTTAAAATTGACTAAATTTGTACACATTTTACGAATGACCAAGAATTAAATGTTGAAACCCTTCCTAACGGAATCTACTTCTTGACTATTCATTCACTTGGAAAAACCGCTCATGTCAAATTCATAAAGCAATAATCCTTTTATTCTAATTTATTTTTAGGCCATCCCTTGGGGTGGCCTTTTTTTTCGGGGGATGTTCATTCGCAAAATGTACCAATTTTTCGGTACAAACTTGTTTGTGATTTAGTTTAGTTTTGAGTACGTTTATCATTTTGTCATATCATGACCTTTTTCAAAAGAATCAGAATTACCCTGCTGATTGGATTTTTCATCTTTGGGGTTAAGCCTGTTTTATCCCAAACATTTGAATTTAATACTTCCGAATTACCTAGATACAGAAACGGAAAAGACATACTAGTTGCACCCAATGCTAGTGTAATTATGGTTGGTGGTTGGCTAAGAAATGATTCCATTAGTGGGATTTATAGAAGTACCGATACCTGTAAAACTTGGAACATCGTCAAAGACCAATTGGGGGGAATGCTAAGCTGCATTGTTCAGATCCATGCAAACAAGTTGTTGACACTTGGAAGGTCTGGCACCATTGGATTTAGCACGGATAATGGAACTACCTGGAATCTATCACGCCTAAACAATCATTCCAATACTGAATTTACGGCAGCATCATTTCCCAATAGCAAAAAAGGTATAGTTATCGGGTGGAATGAAACCAATAAAAAAACTATTGTGCTCAAAACAGAAAATGAAGCTGAGAGTTTTCAAACTGTTGTGGATAGTAACTGGGGTAAACCAATGTACCTTTTGCACTCTGATTCCTTGAAACTTTGGATAATTACGCAAACTGGAATTTTACTGCATTCTCAAAATGGAGGCAACAACTGGGAGTCCTTAACTCTTTCTTCGTCTTCTAAACTTTCCTTTTATTCTATGGCTTGGATTACGAAAGAACAGTTCTTTATTTCGGGACAAGAAATCAATAATTCCGATACCCAACAAACTATTTGGATCTACAATCATACAAACCACAATTTTACCAAACGATACAGCGAAAAAGGAAGTTATTTCTCTCAAATACGATTTCTAAGTGGTGAAGCTTATATTCTTTCAAAAAGCCATCTTTATTACTCCAAAGACACTTGTAAAACGCTATTAAATATCCAATTACCCAATCAAAATTCGGATAATAGAACATTAAATAACCTGAGTTTAATCCATCCCGGAAGTGGCATAATTTGTGGAAATCAGGGTAGAACTATAACATTTTACAACAGCAGTTATCAAATACCTACTGTGCAGATTTCTGAAATTAAAGTCACAAAAAAAAGAGAAATCAAAATCATCAATTACATACAACCCAAGGGTCTAAATCCCTCTTGCTATTTGATTTATGAAGGTATGAACTCCAAAAAAGACAGTATATTCTTGGGTAAATTGACAGGATTCGAACCTGTGCTCATCAATTCATATTTAAATCTTGTTTCGGGGGTATATCAATTTCAATTAATCGCATATTACAAAGACGTTTCTGTTCGATCTGAAAAAATCCAATTGGATTTGCGTTTCGACAATTACACCAATTTTGACTTTGAATTTTGGGACACCACAGAAACCAAAACACTGGAGAATTGGGGAACTGTTGGCAATGTAAAATCCATTTTAAATAACCAATGGATTGAAATAAAATCGAATCACCTCAACGAACCCGGTGGTGTGTTTTTAGCAAACGTTCAAAACGATTCCATTCGAGGAGGGATCCCCCTACAACAAAAAATCGATACCGTTTATTTAAAATGTCGGTATAAAATAGCCAAAAGCGATTCAGCATACTTGAGTTTGCGATTTAAAAACACGGCACAAAAAGAATTTAAGCAAATCGACTACCGCTGGTCTGGTATGGTACATCAAGATACTATTTTGAAATTTCCAACCAGGTTGAATTCAAGTTCTTACGACTCATTAATATTAATTGTACTTTCTACTGATTACTTCAATAATCGAACCGATACATCGAGTATTTTGTGGTTGGATTCGGTATGGACCAACAATTCCAGCAATCCTTTGCCTAATCCAGGTTTTTCCAATTGGAATATTCAAAATTCCTTTGAGTTGAAGAATTGGGGCAGTCGCAATTACTTAGATCTAAGCGAAACCATCGTGGAACCTACCAGGGGTTACCATTCAAAGAGTACCGGAGTTAAATTCGAACTTCATTCGAGCAGATCTATGGGTAGTTTGATGTACGGACAATTGCTAAATGATAGCAATACCCACTTCCCTCGAAAAACAAAAATCACCTCCAACCACCGAAGCTTGCATGGTTATTTTCAGTTTTTCCCACAATCAATTTACGATACCTTGTTTATAGAATCTTACATTTTCAAGGATACACAAATCATTGGATTTTCAAGAAATACCATCGTAAATGCCTCAGATAGTTGGAGCTCATTTAATTTCCCTATTGAATACTACAACACCCAAAATTTGGCTACTGATGCAAGTATTTCAATCTACTTAAAGTCTGAAATAAACACCAATTCGGGGAAAAGGGCTTTTGCAATTTTGGATGATTTTAGTTTTGACTTTGCTTTAGATTCCAATTTTTCTGCTTCAAATCAATTATTAAAATCGCACAATTCTATAGGTTTGTTGGCCTACCCCAATCCTACCAATGGGTTATTAAATATTCATTTCAACCATCCCATCAATTTAAAGTCGTGCAGCATTTATTCCTTGCAGGGCAAAAAATTATTGGATATTTCAACCGCCAATATACTTTCAATAGAAGCAAACAACTCCTTTACTCCCATAATGCATAACAGCAAATCCGTTAATGAAATGAACTATACAATCGACCAATTTCAAATAGATTGTTCCAACCTAACATCAGGAATTTATATAGCAGAAATCATTCATTCCAAGGGCAGAAATACTGTAAAATTTCAAGTTAAAAACTAAATCATGACCTCAACCCGTTTAAAAATCCTGTTTCTGTTTCTTTCTATTTTTGGGGGATGGAATTCGGGTATTTCACAAAAAAGAATCAATATTCCCAAAGTAGTTAAAGTTACCCCACAGTTTTCAGACGTTAGAAGTTGGGCCAACACCACTAATGGACAAGTACTTTCATTTCAATCAGATAGCTGGTCGAATTTTGGTACTTGTTGGTATTGGGGACTCAAAGACACTCTTCAAAATGTGATCAATGGTGCTAATAATCAGCCACCTAATATGTCATGTAGCGGTATGAATAGACTCGTACTCAGCAACAGTTTGTCAAAACCCGATTCAGGTAGATTGGTATTTACAGGCAATACCAACTATAAATACCTAACTAGCAGCAACACAAATAGTTTTACTACCAAGAGTATTCCTGTACGACTTACGGTCAATCTATTTGACAATTCCAATAATTTCATTGGTTTAACTCGATTCGATTCGGGATATTTTATTCGTGCCAACAGCGATTATAATGTTCGGTTATTATTGGAAGCATACGGGCCTTCAGATGCTCTAAATTGCGCTTCTTACGGCAGCTGCAACAAATGGATTCCAGCCATTTTATTATTCGACTATTTGCATACAGACCCCTACACTTCTATCTGCACTTCACTCAATTACAGTTCATTTTGGGAATATAGCACATCTGTTACCACCAGCAATTTAGGTCCCTATTGCGAAAATGAAAAAATTAAACTTCAAGCAAAAACAACTTCAACTGGTTTTTGGACTCTCAATTCAGATACAGTAGGTAAAACCAAAGATGTTACTATAAATGGAATTTCGGATACCGAGAAATTCAAATTTACAGCAGTGGGAAAATACGGTTGTCAAGATACTTCCTTTACTACTGTTATAATATATCCCAAGCCACATCCACTATTTTCAATCAACGACAGTACTCAATGTTTGAAAAACAATGCGTTCTTTTTTACCAACAATTCATTTATTGCCAACGGAAATTTGAAATTTAATTGGAAAATAACGTCCCCCGCAAACTACAAAGACACCTTGACCAACTTCGATTATTCCCTTACAAAACCCGGAAAATATGGTGTTCAACTCATTTGTACGAGCGAGAAAAACTGCAATGATTCAACTTCAAAAAACATCTACGTGTATGATATGCCAAACTTTACAGTTAAAATAGACTCCACTTGCATCTATGATTCTGTAAAATTGGCAATGAATTTAGGACTATCGAAGGACAGTATAGACGAAATACAGTGGCAATTGCCCAACGACAATTTCTTTTATGAATCCTCTTTTAAGCATAAATTCAGCAGTAGCGGTATAAATCAAATTGTTGTTTCAGCTCGAACCAACCGCAATTGCCTGCAATCAGATACCATTTTGCACCCAGTATTTTCAAAGCCAAAAGCAAATTTCACCACCGTGCCTGCGTCTAATTTCTGCTCCGGTGATACCATTCGGTTTAATTCCGCATCCAAAAATGATTATGGAAAAATCAAACTGCTTAGTTGGAATTTTGGCGATAAGAACAACACATTCGATAGCACCGTTAAAAAATCGTATTCCGTCAAAAAAACTACCACATATAATGTGCGCTTATTTATTTTGGGGGAAGCCAATTGCAAGGACAGCATTATCAAAACAGTAGATATTGAGGAAAAGCCAAGAACTTGCCTAGTTTCGGCAAAAACAGATTACAAAACATATTATTATGGAGTTAATGTTCAACCCAAAGACTCCATTGGAAATATCGGTGGACAGAACAACGTGGATTACAGTTTTATTGTGGAAGGAATTGGTACCATCAAATCAAGCGGAATCAATGCGAATGCATTATTTCAATTACCCAGTGATGGAACCTATAAAATTAAAGTGAAAGCCCAGAACAGCTTAGGTGCAAAATGCATTTGCGAATCGGATTGGTACAATTTTACTATCAATCGTTTATCTCAAAATCATTCTCCCATTCATGGATTAAGTATTTTTCCCAATCCAACAGAATCGATTTTGTATTTGCAAAACACTTCGGGGTTCAAACTGGAAATTTGGTTAAGATTGCCAACTGGCGAAATTGTACAACATTACGCCAATGTAGATTCGGTAGCTGAATTGGATGTTTCTAATTTGTCAGTCGGAATTTATGAAATTCACGCTCAACATACTCATGGTTACAGCGTATTGAAATTCATCAAGATATAATTTTCAGCATACTACATTTAAAGGGTGTTTTGAGGTGTTTTGAAACGAAATATCAACAAAAACTAATGTTGCACCCGGTAAACATCCGTTTTGTTTCGTAGAATTCCTGCTTGAAAGAAGCCACCACTTTCGGGTATTTCTTCCACAATGGAAAAAACACTAACTTCAGAACTTAATGGTTCGAAAATAAGGCAAAATTCCTTCTGAGAGCGCGCAGGAATGGGTGTCCAATTAGGAAAAGGCAACAGACCTATCGCTTGTACAAGTTTTGCTCGCTCAGAATTCACCTCCGATCGAAGTTCAATATTGGGCCAAATTCGTCGTGCTGAACTATATGGTTGAACTATAGCAGAAACAATAACCGTAATTTGTCGTTGTTCTTGTATTTCAACCAGCGACTCTAACAATTCCGCTGGAAGTTCTAAAGTTTCTGGGGATGTGAGAATGGAGCTCATGGTGGATTTACAAATCTAATTACAATTGAAACAAACCCAATCAACGAAAGTTCTGAAAAAAATCAAATCCCCGATAAAACTTTTTAAAACACGAACTACCAATGAAAATCTGTTTATCTCAAAATGCAAGAAGGTTAAAATTACTAAAGTAGAAAAAAGTAGTGAATTAGTTCTAATTTTGAGGAAATAAGCAGCAACCGCTATTTTTTTCATCATGATTGAATTAGAAGTATTTAAACACGTTGATTTTCGTAATATGAATATGCATTTTGAAATTACCGAATATTCAGAATGTAAATTTGTTGACTGCAAGTGGGTAGATACCGATATTTCTAATGCCATTTTCAGTGAATGTATCTTTGAAAATTGTGAATTTATCAATTGCAAAACCTACAAATCTTCCTTCAGAGATGTATTGTTTCAACGCTGTAAATTATTGGGGATTCCATTCTTTCAATGCGAAACGCTTTTACTCTCTATGAAATTCGAAGAATGTAATTTGGAACTATCCAATTTCTATAAATTGAAATTGAAAAAAACTCACTTTTCAGGGTGCGATTTAAAACAAGTAGATTTTACAGAATGCGATTTAACTGAAGCTAAATTATTAGATTGCAATTTAATGGGAGCTATCTTCGACCAAACCCATTTGGAAAAAGCTGATTTGCGGGGAAGTCGAAATTTTAGCATCGATCCAGCAAAAAATTATCTAAAGAAAGCAAAATTCTCCGAATCCGAAATTCGCGGATTAATTCAACACATCGGTATCGAGATTTACTCTTAACGTTATTTATACACTTTGATTAACTTATTCTGACTGTCCAAACTCCAGTTCTTAAATTTCTTCAGAAAACCAGTCCCCAAAAGCAAATCACCACGATCAATTACAGCAATCACCGCATTGTTCACTACGTAATCTCCCACTCTAACGTTATTTACTCGAATCATTTGAGCTGTAACTTTATCGCCATTGGCCAAAGTAAATGGTCGTTTTTCGAGGTAATTTTCGCGACCAATTGAACCGTTTAACAATAATTCGCGTTCGAGATCGGAGTCGATAATCATTTCACTGGCACCGGTATCGAAAACAAAGTTGCGAATCACCCCATCAACTGTAATAGATACTGTAAAAACGGAATTCGGCAATTCCTTTAAATTCAATTCCGTAAACTCGTCGCTACCAACTATATCCTCTTTTTTGTATTCATTGGTTGAATATTTTTTTTCGGGGATGTTTGCAAAATTCGGATTGGTTTTCATGTTTGCCAAGACACATTCCATAACAATTGCGCGATTGCTATCGTTGAGTAAATAAGCCACCATATTCCCTTCTTGAACGGCTGTAATCAACTCGCGACTATCCACTTTCGGAATCAAATTATCGCAAACACATGCACAATAGTCGACCGTAGCCAATTGAACACCTTCAATTTCAATTAATTCTTGTCCAGCGCCTTTGCGACAAGCGTCAATAAACTCAGTCCTGGTGCCGATAGGCATACCATCTCGCGTTTTTAAAGTCTTGTTTTGGGCTGAGAGGGTGAAGGATGTCCCCCAAAAAACAAAACTTAGAAGTACAAACTTAACATTCATGAAGGTTATATTTTTTAGTTTAATTAATACAAAAAATCAAAATCAATTATTTACGAGCAACGAATAATGGATTGAATCGTTGTTTTTACGAGTTGTCAATTAATTAATTCTGGTCATTAAATTCTATCTACTAGCGAATTTCAATACCGCCCATAATAGCACTTCCCAAAAGTACGAGAACCTTGTCGGAATTTTCATTGGTATTTAAATTCCAACGTTTATCGGTAACTCCCCCTAAAACTGCAGATATGTTATTTTCAATTTTCCAATCCGGAGGACAAATTATTTCAATTCCACCCATGATAGCATTAAGATTAAGAACTGCTTTTCCTTGAATTTGGCACTTTGCTAAATTGACTTCAGCACCTCCCATAATTACGGAAATATCGCCTCCAAGGAAATTTTGGGTATGAATTGATTTTTTCGAACCGCTCAATATAGCTTCAACCTGAATAAAATCTAAGCTATTATTTGAACTAGAGGATTGGTGGTTTTCTTGAAGTGGATCATACACCTTTTCCGAAGAATGTTCACTTGAGTTATCGTCATTCGATGGATTATACTTACGATTATTCAAAGTAAATCTGCGCTTATTTGTCCAAGGTTGAAACATGGTAAACAATCCAAGGCAAATGATTGCTACAGGCCAAACATATTGTCTAAACTCAAATTCAGGATACGCATGTCGCAATAAAAACAAACTCCCGACTACCAATAGAATGTAACCTGAAGCATGAGTAAATCCATGTTTAATGAGATTATATAAACCGAATAAAATCAATATTACAGACCAATGAAAGAGGAAGTCAGGAAATGCAACTCCCATTTCTTTGGCCATCCAAACGGATCCAACTAAGATCAAAAGCAATCCGAATGCAATTTTGCCTCTTTTGTGTTCTTTTGAGAACATTAGGTTTGTATTAGTATTAGAATTGGGGTAATTTGTTTTCATATGCTGATAATTAAATTCTAGGGTAACGATTTATTTTCTTTAGGAATTGGTAATTAGAATTGGTTATCTACAATTTTACTCCTGTGGCAATTGACTTAGATCTGTAAATCCAATTTCCCATTGATGACCGTCAATATCCGCGAAACTATCGTAGTACATCCAACCATGATCTTTAGGTTCTTGATAACGTGTAGCTCCATTTTGAAGTGCTTTGGTAACAATTTCATCAACTTTTTCGCGACTTTCCACTTGAATAGCATTCAAGACCTGAGTAGTAGAACCATTGGCAATGGGACGATTGGTAAAAGTTCCAAAATACTCATGGGTAATAAGCATAGCGTAAATTACATCTTCCTTGAGAACAACACATAGGGCTTTATCATCGCAAAATTGTTCATTGAATTCTGCGCCAAGATTCGTCCAAAATTCACGTGTTTTCTTCACATCATGAATGGGTAGATTTACAAAAAGGGATTGAATTTTCATAGCAATAACAAAGAGGAAATATAGTTCAATTTCTCTGTCTATTAAATTTATTTTTCATCAACTGGTTCCCAAAGTTCAATTTTATTCCCTTCTAAATCCAAAATATGAACAAATTTACCGTATTCGTATTCAGCAATTTCATCGAGAATGGTAATTCCTTCCGATTTCAATTGTTCGACCAATTCGATTAAGTTCTCTACTCGATAGTTGATCATAAACTCCTTGGTAGAGGGTTCAAAATAATTCGTAGATTCTTTGAAAGGACTCCACTGGGTATAGGCCACTTTTTCCGGAGTTTCTGTGGGATGCCATGAAAAAGTAGATCCATAAGCATCTGTTGCTAATCCTAAATATTTGCTGTACCATTCTTTAACTGCTTCAGGATCTTTACATTTAAAGAATACTCCGCCAATTCCGGTTACTTTGCTTTTCATTAAAATTGTTGTAATAAAGTATTCAAAAGTATTGAATTGGTTTGTAGAACTGGAATATCCTTTTAACATTATTCGCATCCATGAATTATTTGGGTTTCAATCCATTGACCATTTCGAAGTTCTTGAGTTACGCAATCCACTCGTTCTGAATGTGGAAAAACATGCCAACATAGAGTGGACTTAACACATCTCCATTCGCGCTTGAATGTTAGGGAATCTGAATACCATTGATAGTAATTGGTTTCAGTTTGCATGCTATTCTGACGACTCAACACTTCCCAAATTCCATGGTTTCCTTTCCATTTTTCAAACTGAATATCCTCGAATGCACCGAATTTCTTTGGGTCGAAGGATTCCAATTGATCATTCAATTGAATGTAAAGTGGTTCGTATTTTTGTAAGGGCTTTTCGGCTTTGGGTTTGGTGCCACATAAAGACAAACACGGATATTTACCTAATCGTAAATCCAAGGAATCGTATTTCCCTATATGATTTTTTAAATACACAGTATCTAGTCCTGCTGTGTGCTTTTTTGATTCGATTTCAATAATCCGAGTTCCGAAAAATCCACCATTTTTCTCGCCGTCGATATCTCGTAACAATACATAAAATTTGACTGGATGTTTTTGTCCGCTGTTGTACATCACGGTGTAATGATCTTTCGTAAATCCAAAATCACAGGAGAATTGCTGTAATTTCAGTTTTTTGAATTCACCCGTTTCTTGGTTGGTGTATTTATTTTTTGGGGGATATTTATACTCTGTATCAAAAATCAAACGGGGTTCCAAAGGCTGATCCGTGGTATGAAATACAACTTGAATTTCCAAGCCTTTCACCACATTCTGGGTATCCCCCGAAAAAGGAACCACGCCGATTAGCTTTACAAAATCGTATTGACAATGTTGAGCGTTAACTACTGGAATTGTTGCTGATAGGATACCCATCAAGAAAATAAAAACAGGTAAATTAAATCTATTCACAGTGCTATATACAACAACTTACTCAAAGGTAAACGAAAATATGATAAACATTTTAACCATATAAACAAACATTCTCAATAAAATTACAGTTATTTGTACTATAGTTATAGTTTTTAATCATAATTGAAACTAATAAATTCTATAATTGTTATTTATTTAAAGTATGAATTTCACATTAAATCAACTCAATATATTCTGCAAAGTGGTTGAAGCCAAAAGCATAACCAAAGCGGCCGATGAATTGCATTTAACACAACCAGCAGTTTCTATACAGCTTAAAAATTTTCAAGACCAGTTTGATTTGCCTCTAATTGAGGTTTTCAATAAGAAATTGTATGTAACCGATTTTGGCCATGAAATTGCTGCTGCCGCTCAAAAAATCTTAGAAGAGGTGCATGCAATAAACTTTAAAATGCATGCTCATGCGGGTCAATTAACCGGAAAACTAAGGATTTCTTCTGTATCTACCGGAAAATATATTGCCCCTTTCGTACTATCGGAATTCATCAATCAAAATATGGGTGTTGAATTGGTGCTTGATGTCACAAACAAGGCACAAGTAATTCAAAGTTTAGAGCGAAATGAAATCGATTTTGCCTTGGTAAGCGTGATGCCTGAGATTCCAGTTGTGGAGGGAGTAGAATTAATGGAAAATCAATTGTATTTGGTTGGTAATGCCGAAACGAAACATTGGCAAGATATTCAAAAGCAGGGTTCTGTAGGTGAAACCACCATACAAAATAAGAATATATTCGAAAGTTTGCCCCTGATTTACCGTGAAAATGGTTCTGGCACCAGGCATGTTATGGAAAAATTCCTCCTAACACACGGAATTACAACCATCAAAAAAATGGAACTTACGAGTAATGAAGCAGTAAAACAAGCCGTTTTAGCAGGATTGGGTTATTCAATTATGCCAATTATCGGAATTAAAAACGAATTGGAAAACAAACAGCTGCGAATCATTCCAACTGAAGGCTTTCCAATTAGTTCACGTTGGACACTTATCTGGCTTAAAAACAAACGACTATCTCCTGTTGCTCAAGCATTTTTAGAATATGTCAATCAAAACAAAAATGCTCTAATTCGTCAACATTTTGGTTGGATTAATGAATATCAATCAAGGTAAACTGGTTATTGGTTTTGATTTCACATTTGAACCAACCAAAAATACAGTGGCATTCCTAAAGTAATATTGAAGGGAAACGTAACTCCCAAAGCCATGGGTACATATAACCCTGGATCTGCTTTAGGTGCTGCTATTTTCATTGCTGCTGGCACCGCAATATACGATGCGCTGGCGGCAAGCACCGCAAAAACAAAACGGTTGCCCATATCCAGTGTAATCCACTGACTAAGGTACGCTGTTATACAGCCATTCAGCGCGGGAATAAGCAAGGCAAATAATGTCACAAATCCTCCGTACTTTAAGAACGACTTGAATCGCTTTGCAGTAACCATACCCATATCGAGTAAAAATATGGCTAGGAAACCTTTGAAAATATCGGTCGTAAAAGGTTTGATTCCTTCGGCCTGCTTGCTATCTGCCACTAATCCAATAATTAAACTTCCTACAATCAATAAAACACTTCCATTAATTAGTGAATGCTTAATGATGCCTCCCATTCCATTTGGGGTATTTTTTGAGTTAACCCTATCATTTGAGTTTAATTCTTGGGTAATTAAACTATTCGCAGCCGTATTGTCTTGAATTGATTCTTGGGCAGAAGCAACATCCAAAGTTTTTCCTTTTTCGGGGGAATAAAATTTTAGTAACATCACTCCAACAATGATGGCTGGCGCTTCCATCAGAGCCATAACTGCAACCATATGTCCACTGTAATGGAGTTGTTGCATTTCCAAAAAAGCAATGGCTGCAACGAACGTTACTGCACTCACCGAACCGTATGAAGAAGCAATTGCGGCAGAATCCGAAATACTCAATTTTGTTTTGAGTATAAAGAAACTATATATTGGAATAATGGCGGCAAGAAGCAGTGCAAATACCAATGACCAACCTATTTCAGCCTCCCAATGACTATGCGCCAGTTCTTGTCCGCCTTTGAATCCAATCGAAAACAACAAATACAACGATATAAATTTGCTGCTCGACGGAGGTATTTCCAAATCACTTTTTAACGTTGCTGCAACCATTCCCAATACAAAAAAAAGTAATGTTGGGTTTGTTAAATTTCCGATTAATAATTGCGTATCCATTTCGGATTGCAAAAATCCACTGAAAATGTCATTTATTTTTATATAATTAATTCATTGTTTTCATTAATTATTTTTATATTTAAATATTGAGTGCTGTTCCGTTTCAACGTGAACTCTCCTGAAACATACAACTGAATACAAATCAACGAAACCCGCAACTCCATTCTGAATTCAAATCAACGCCATCCTCCACCAAATGCCGAATACAAATTAGTAAATGTGTACAATTGCATTTGTCGACATTTTACCAATTCTACCTTGGATTTTAAAGCTTGCTGCTGCGCAAATAGAACTTCTAAATAGGTAGCACGTCCGTTTCTAAATAAATCCTCTGCAATTTGTACCGCTTCCAACAATCGATTTGTTTCTTGTTGTTTCATTAAAAATATTTCAGAATAATTTTCCCATTTCTTCCACTCCGATTCCACTTCATTATATGCCTGAATTACCGTTTTATAATACTGAAAGTATGCCTCATGATAATTAGCAGAATTAAAAATGAATTGTGACTTCAATGCCGAACGATTAATTAACGGCATGAACATGTTACCAACAAGGGTATAAGCCAAAGATTGAGGAGTTAAAAACAACAAATCAGGACGGAACCCTTGAAATCCTAATGAAGATGTGATGAGCAATCCAGGATAAAACGACTTTCTGCTCGCCGATAATTCATTCATAGACGACTCTAAATTCCAGTATGCCTGTTGAATATCCGAACGATTGGCTAACAAATTCCCCGGCACTAACCAATGGGTTTGTGGAACAAAGTTCTGATTATAGAAATTCGAATCCCTCTTGATCGGCTTATAAAACTGTCCAAGCAAATCGTTCAATTCTTTTTCATTTTCAATGATACGATTCTCAACTTCCTTTTTTAGGGAAGTCAACTCCAACAATTGTGCTTCAAACTGCTTAACAGCCAATTCATTCAATATTGCAGCTTCCTTTTTCGCTTTTACAATTTCAAAAGCTCTGTTTTGTAACAATATGGACTCTTCAATGCATCTAAGTTCTAGGTCGCAGGCTTGCAATTCATAATAATGATGTGTTGATTTTTTTACCAATTGCGTAATTAACCAATTGCGGGCTTCCTCACTGGAGATATATCTGTGCAATGCCGATTTTTTTCGGTCGTTCAACTTTCCCCAAACATCCACTTCCCAAGACGATTGAAATCCTACCAAATAATCAGGTAAATTTTCGGGAACAATTTTTCCAGGTAAAATATACGTACTGCTATTACCCGCACCATCCATCGTAAACAAGCCATAACGCCTCAATGCACTGCCCAAAGTTACATCCACCCTCGGCCTAAGTAAACCTCTGGTTAAAACCACATCACTTGAACTACTTTTTATTTTTTGGGATGCAATTGCAATATCTAAGTTTCTATTTACCACCGAATCAACAAGCTGAATTAACAAGGTATCTTCAAAAAAAGAAACACCCCAATTTGAACCTGATGAATCATTTTTCGAGACTTTTCCAAACGCTGGTTTGGCATTAACAAACGAGTCGGGCATGGTCAATTTCCCTGAATATGTTTTGGGAAGTTGCGGAGCACATCCCCAGAGAAACAAACATATATAACTACTTTTCCAAATATTTTGGAGAACTTTTTTAAATAACATAATTTAAATATTTAGCGTTTTTTACTAAAAATGATGAATAAACCTGGAATAATAATAACTCCGAATACCGTTCCCAACAACATACCACCCACGGATGATGCACCAATGGTATTGTTACCAATTTTGCCCGCACCCGAAGCCAATAATAACGGAAATAATCCTGCAATAAATGCAAATGATGTCATCAATATAGGGCGTAGTCGATCAGTCGCAGCTTCCACAACAGCTGCCATTGGTTGCATCCCTTGCGATTGTTTTAATACAGCAAATTCTATAATCAGAATCGCATTTTTACCCAAAATACCAATGAGCATTATTAACGAAATCTGTGCATAAATATTGCTTTCTAAGCCCAACAACCACAAGAAAAAGTATGCACCAAAAATCCCTGCGGGCAGAGAAATCAGTACCGGAAATGGCAACACAAAACTTTCATATTGTGCCGACAACAATAAATAAACGAAAATCAAACTAATGGCAAACACAACAACAGTCTGTCCACCAGAATTCGCTTGATCACGTGATGAACCGGCCCAATCATAACCATAATTCTTGGGTAAAAATTGATTAGCCACTTCCTTCACCGCCTCGATAGCTTGACCGCTACTATAACCCCGAGCAGGTTGTCCATTTATCATCGACGAAGGGAACATATTATAACGAGTTATTTGTTCGGGGCCATACACTTTTTCAATTTTCAGAAAAGTAGAATACGGCACCAAGGTGCCGAACTCATTTTTAATAGTAAATTGAAGAATATCATCCGGTTTAGACCTGTATTCTGGTAAAGATTGAACCATCACACGATACAACTGGCCAAACTTGATAAAATTGGTAGCATATTCACTACCTATCAATGTTTGAAGTGTGCTCATGGCATTTTCTGCGGTTACTCCATTTTGAGCAGCTTTATCTCCATCGATATGCAGTAAGTATTGGGGAAATTTTGCATTATACGTGGTAAAGGCATTTTCAATTTCTGGACGATCATTGAGTTTTTTCACAAAATCATCTGTAATATTTTGAAATTCACTGGCATTACCCTTACCCGATTTGTCCAACAAACGCAGTTCAAACCCACTTGAATTCCCATAACCAGGCACAGGTGGTGGAGTGAAAAATTCAATATTGGCATCTTTAATACCACTGGATTTTTTTTCAAGAATTCGTATAATTTCCTGATCAGACAATTCCCTTTCCGACCAGTTTTTCAAGTTCATTAAATTCATACCATAAACAGAGCCTACTCCCTCGGATATCACACTGTACCCCGATAAACTCGAAACTGATTCGATCTCTGGAAACTGCTGAGCCAATTGTTGTATTTCATTCACCACCCTATCCGTTCGCTCCAATGTAGCTCCGGTAGGTGCCGTAATATTTGCATATATCGCACCTTGATCTTCATTGGGAATAAAACCGGATGGAACTACCACCGATAATAGTCCTATGCCTATGCAAAAAGCCAACAATGTCAACCAAGTTACCGCACGTCTATTGGCAATTATCCGAATCAAATTGCTGTATTTGTTCGCAATTTTGTTGTAATTACCATTAAACCAATGAAAAAATCTCCCTAAAAAACGAAAGGATTTATCGTGAACAGAAGCCGGGGGGGATTTTAATTCAGCAAGTGAGTCACTGTGATGCAAATTCGATTTACGCAACAACATCACGCACAATGCCGGGGTCAGTGTTAATGCCGTGATCCCCGAAAGGAGAATTGAGATGGCCATGGTGAGAGAGAATTGTCGATAAAAAATTCCCGTTGGTCCTTCCAAAAACGAAACGGGTATAAATACTGCCGACATCACCAAAGTGATTCCGATGATGGCGGGTGTAATTTCCGACATAGCTTCTTCGGTTGCTTTCTTTACAGTTAAATTTGAAGATTCCAATTTTGCATGAACCGCTTCAACAACCACAATTGCGTTGTCAACCACAATTCCAATGGCGAGAACCAACGCAAACAGTGTAATCATATTCAGCGAAAAATCCAATAATTGCATAAAAAAGAAGGTACCGATTAATGAAACCGGTATCGCCAAAATGGGAATTAATGTGGATCTTCCATCCTGTAAAAAAATAAACACCACTAATGCAACAAGAATAAAAGCTTCAATCAACGTTTTGATCACCTCTTTAATCGATGCATTTAAAAAGACAGATACATCGTAACTGACCGTATAATCCATACCCGGTGCAAACGACCGCTCCTTGATCTCAGACATCCTTTCTTTAATTTTGGCTATCACATTTTGCGCATTCGTTCCAGGACGTTGCTTAATCATGATGGCCGCAGAAGGTTTGCCATTTTCCTTAGAAATTACATCGTATTCTTGAGAACCAAATTCCACATGGGCAACATCTTTCAATCGAACCAATTCCCCTCCTTCTGATGTTGACATAACCAAATTTTCGTACGCTTCAACAGTATTCAACTTACCCGTATATTTGAGTACAAATTGCAAGGATTGCGACAATTTACCCGAACTCTCACCTATTTTCCCGGGCGCTGCCTCTACATTCTGCTCTTTTAACTTTCGAATTATTTCTGAGGCAGATAAATTATACATCCGAAGTTTATCTGGTTTTAACCAAACACGCATGGCATATTCACGCATTCCCATTATGTCGGCAAAACCCACACCTTCAATACGTTTTAACTCAGGTAAAATATTGATATCTGTAAAATTATATAAAAATGCCTCATCCAATAATGAATCCGTACTTAATATATTGAGATACATCAACATACTATTCTGTACTTTTTCTACTAATACCCCTGCTTTAATCACTTCCTCTGGCAACTCATCTAATGTTGATGACACCCTATTTTGAACATTTACAGCCGCAACATCAGGATCTGTGCCCGATCTGAATACAATTTGAACCACACTGGTACCATCGTTTCCCGAAACAGATGTCATATACAACATTCCTGGCACTCCATTTATTGCACGTTCGAGTGGAGTTACCACGGCCTTCACACAGGCCTCTGCATTCGCTCCAGTATATTTTGTGGTTACCGTAACTTCTGGCGGCGCAATTTCTGGGAATTGTGTAATTGGTAACTGCACCAACGAAATAAGTCCCAACAACAATATTAAAATCGATATTACGATCGATAATATCTTTCTTTCAATAAACAATTTAACCATGTTATGATAGAAATGTTGATATTAAATGGAACAAACCAACCCCTGCATTTTCTCGCTTCATTTCAGCCGATTTTTTTTCTGTTTTGTTTTTTTCGGGGGATGGGTAATCGGCACTATTTTCAACACGAGTTTTCACTTTATCACCGTGTTTCAAGTTCGAAACACCTTCGTATATAATAGCGGTCCTTTCATTTAAGTCCTGCTCAATGATAAAATAATTCGGAATCCGTCTTAAAGATGTAATCGGTTTTTGGTACACCTTATTATCCTTACCTACAACAAACACAAATAATTTGTCTTGAATTTCAAATGTAGAACGCTGAGGAATAATCATAGCATTTTTCAATTTCTTTTCCACCAGAACTTTCCCTTTACCGCCATGCTTTAATAATTTATCTGGATTAGGAAAGCGTGCCCGAAAGGCCAAATTTCCAGATTCTGGATCAAATTCACTTTCAGAAATTTCAATTTTACCATCCCACAAATAGTCTTGATTGTTTGCCAACTTCAGTTTTACAATTGAAGAATTGCTATTCTCTTTCGATGATTTGTAATTCAGATATTCAGATTCAGAAAGATGGAAATAAGCAAAAACTTCATCTATATTAGATAATGTGGTCAACAATGCCCCTTCTTCAAGCAACGAACCTTGCTTGTACGGAATTCGATTCACTACACCCGTAAAAGGTGCTTTTATTTCAGTAAAATCCAAATTGAGCTTAGCCACGGCAATGGCTGCTTGAGCCTCTTCTTGCTTGGCTAAAACAGCTTCTCTTTTAGCCTTTACCATTTCTAATTCAGAATTTGAAACTATATTTTTTAAAACCAGTATCTGAGTATTTTTTAACTCAACATCCATTGCCTTAAGCTCCGCCGTAGTACTCTTGAATTGAGCTTTGGCACGAAGTAAATCTTCTCGGTAATGATTATTTGAAAGCACAAATAAAATCTGTCCTTTACGAACCAATGCGCCCTCATCGATTAAAATTCTTTCGATAAATCCTTTTACACGAGTTCTAATTTCAACATTTTGAACTGCATGTATTTCAGCCACATACTCTTCTGTATAGGCCGTATCTACTATTCTAGGATAAATTATCGGATAGACATTTACGTCTGCTTCTTGCTTGTTTTCTGAGGATTTACATGCAGAAAATCCCAAAATCAAAATCCCAATCCACAGGGAATTTTTAAAAGTTGTCATGTATTCTATTTGTATTTTTTTATTAATGAGTAAAAAATTCTTAACTGCTCAAAATGGAGCTGTTGCATCAGATATTTTAACTGTTACATTCGATGAGATCAAAATTCAACAGCACATCTTTTATGAATAAACATTTGATTTGTAGCACATTAAACGCCGGATTGCTCGTTTCTAATTGAGAAACTCACCTACTTCAAGAACTTTCTAATGAAAAAGCAATAAATTGGCAAAAGCCAATAAAATACAATTCGGCTATTGTATGGCAAACAATACCACTAAATCCGGCGGTGGCGAATGAGTATCACTTACCCAATTAGTGAAATTAGCCAACAAAAAACCAGTGAACCCAGATGTGGGTTGCATAATCCAACATATAACACTCTCAGTTAATTTTAGATGAGCACTTTCAGAATCACCATCCTCGGAAATTTCCTCAATTGGAACTAAATCTTCATGTTCAGGTATGCCAACTGGTAATTCAACAGGAAAATCCGATGGCAACTCGGATGAAAACTGAAACTTCGCGTTATACATGGTCTGTGCATTTGAATGCACTGCTGCATGATTCGTATGATTCTCATTAATTACATTGCCCGTAGCACCACAAAACTGAGGCAAATACAAACACATTAACAATATCATCGACACCATTTTCATGCGGTTTCAAAATTAACAACCCAACACCTGAAATTGTTGAATCGGATGAAAAATTGAGACATTTTATGGTAATAAAATACAATCATTCGAATGCCTGCTAAAATATAAAACAACCTATTTCCCCTGATTTATACCTTTTTCAAGTACCTTTGATTTATTATTATAGGCAGAAATTCAAGCAAAACTTAATTTGATTTCCATCATTTATGATCTATCCAACTATTGAATTCAACAATGCAATAATGCGATTTATTTTGTCTGTGCTCACACTCTTTTTGAGTACTCTTGCTCATGCACAAACTCAATTTGAGTTTTATTCAGAAGCGTTTACATCCCTCAAATCCAAAAGCAACTACGAACCTTTTCCGTCTTTTTTGACTTCCTATCAAACCAACAATGTAAGCGATCTCAACCTCATGCTTCTAAAAATCAATCATGAGCAACCTCTATCCAAGGAACTTCCTGTTTCTTGGGGATTCAATACGGGTTTGATGTTAGGAACCTATGCGGATCAAAATTTAGCAGCCGAAAATGCTCGTTTTCGCAATTTTCACGAGCTCAATGCCTACGTTAAATGGAATAACCAATATAAATTTGAATACGGAATTTTACCGAGTCATATTGGATTTGAAAGCGCCATTGGAAAAGAATCTTGGGCGGCTACACGATCCATTTTAGCAGATAATTCACCCTATTATGAATACGGCTACCGTTTGAGCTATACTTCAAAATCAGGCGCACTTAAAGCGAATTTAAATGCCATAAAAGGTTGGCAAAATATAAGTAATCCGATTCCGGGTAGATATGCCATTGGACATCAAATCACACTTACGGAGAAAGACGAATTTACCATCAATAGCAGTTCGTATTATGGCGTTTCACCATCAAACCCCAAAAATCAACGCTTCTTTCACAATTTCTATGCTCAATTTTATTTCGGTAAACACATTGCATGGATATTGGGATTCGATAACGGTATTGAAATTCATCCAAATGGTCACCGCGACCAATACCACGCACCCGTAGGAATTCTAAAATATTCCGTGACAAAGGATTTCAGCCTAACCGGAAGATACGAGTATTTTAACGACCCGCATTTGATCTTTAACATTGCCGAATTATTTAATGTACACGGATATTCAATTAACGCAGATTTTGCCATTAACAAACAAATTCTACTTCGTTTTGAGAATCGTTGGTTTGTAATTACCGAAAATAAAAATGGGGTAGAAACAGACTATCGAAGTCCATTCTACCCCAAGTTAATTCTGTGTGCACAATTTAAATAGATTGGTTTCTTGTGCGCGCGGATTCTATAGCAGTTGAAGAATTCATAACAACTTCAGAATCCATTGCAGTTCAGGAATCATCTATGCAATTTATATATGTGCATACATTTCTATTATTTTTTCAATTCAAAACGATCAGCATTCATTACTTTCACCCAAGCAGCTACGAAGTCGTCCACGAATTTCTTTTTAGAATCGCTCAAAGCGTACACCTCTGCAACGGCTCTTAACTCTGAATTCGATCCAAAAATCAAATCCGCACGAGTTGCAGTCCATTTTAAATTTCCATTCATTCTGTCTCTACCTTCAAATACCAATTTACTATCGTCGGTTGCTTTCCATTGTGTTGACATATCCAATAGATTCACAAAATAATCATTGGTTAAAGCACCCGGATTGGAGGTGAATACACCCCAGTTAGAACCGTTGTAATTGGTATTTAACACTCTCATTCCACCCACCAAAACTGTCATTTCTGGAGCTGTTAATTTCAATAATTGTGCTTTATCCACCAACAATTCTTCTGTTGATAACGTGTATTGTGTTTTTTGGTAATTTCTAAATCCATCTGCCATGGGCTCCAAAACTGCCATAGATTTTACATCGGTTTGGTCTTGACTAGCATCCATTCTACCGGGTGTAAACGGCACATTTACCGGATAACCTGCTTTTTTAGCAGCTTCTTCAACACCCACATTTCCACCTAAAACAATCAAATCTGCGATTGAAATTTTCATTCCACCTTTTGCCTTAGCATTGAAATTCTTTTGGATTTCCTCGTATTTCGACAACACTTTATTCAATTGTTTTGGATTGTTCACTTCCCAATTTCTTTGAGGTTCCAAACGAATACGTGCACCATTGGCACCACCTCTGTTATCCGACCCACGGAAGGTAGAAGCAGAAGCCCAAGCAGTTTGAACCAATTCCGATACCGTCAATCCAGAATTTAAAATTTCTTTTTTCAACTGAGCGATTTCTTTGCTAGTAACCAACTTATGATCTACCGCAGGAATTGGATCTTGCCAAATGTAGTCTTCCTTGGGAATTTCAGGACCGATATAATTCGATCTCGGACCCATATCTCTATGCGTTAACTTGAACCAAGCTTTTGCAAAAGCTACTTCAAATTCTGCTGGGTTCTCTAAAAATCTTCTGGAGATTTTTTCATACTCAGGATCAAATCTCATTGACAAATCGGTAGTTAGCATGGTTGGAGCATGTTTCTTCGTAGAATCAAACGCATCTGGAACCAATACTTTGGGATTTTTAGCTACCCATTGATGAGCACCTGCAGGACTTTTGGTCAATTCCCATTCTTCACCAAATAAGGCTTTGAAATAACCATGACCCCATTTGGTAGGTGTAGAAGTCCAAGTCACTTCCAATCCAGAAGTAATGGCATCTTTTCCTTTACCGCTCTTATATGTACTTGTCCAACCAAATCCCTGTTCTTCGATGGAAGCCGCCTCTGGTTCGGGACCTACATGAGTAGCAGGACCTGCCCCGTGGGTTTTTCCAAATGTATGACCACCTGCAATTAATGCCACCGTTTCTTCATCATTCATACCCATTCTACCGAAGGTTTCGCGAATGTCTTTTGCAGCCAAAACAGGATCCGGATTACCGTTAGGTCCTTCTGGATTCACGTAAATCAAACCCATTTGCACCGCTGCCAAAGGATTTTCCAATTCACGATCGCCGCTGTAACGTTTGTCGTCCAAGAATTTGGATTCTGGACCCCAATAAACACTCGATGCTGGTTCCCAAACATCTTCACGTCCGCCGCTAAACCCTGCTGTTTTAAAACCCATGGACTCTAAGGAAACGTTTCCAGCTAAAATCATTAAATCTGCCCAAGAAATCTTAGAACCATACTTTTGCTTCACTGGCCATAACAGTCGGCGAGCTTTATCCAAGTTTCCGTTATCTGGCCACGAATTGATGGGCGCAAAACGCTGCTGCCCTTCACGAGATCCACCTCTTCCATCGCCGGTACGATAGGTTCCAGCACTGTGCCATGACATACGAATGAACAACGGACCATAATTCCCAAAATCTGCTGGCCACCAATCCTGCGATTGGGTTAATACTTGCTGAATATCCTTTTTTACCGCATTGTAATCCAACGAATTGAACTCTTTACGGTAGTTAAAATTGGGCCCCATGGGATTCGACAAATTGGAATTCTGACGCAATACTGTCAAATCCAATTGATTAGGCCACCATTCGCGGTTGGTTTGCCCGTTGCGAACTGAGCGATTATTACGCAATGCAGCGGTAGTATTATCGCCATTTTCTGGCATGTAATCTGCCGCTTTGTAATCCGCTGGATTGGAATTTGGGCCTGCACCGTGAGGATTTACACCCGTTGCATGAGGATTCGCACTCGCCGCGTGTGGATTTACACCACCCTTGGCTTCCCCGTGAGGATTTTTACCTGAACCCGATGCACCAAAGTGGAATGGACATCCACCTGAACTTGGCATGGTTTGCGGAGTTTGGGCACCGAGCTCCAACGAAGCTAATAACGATGCCAAAAACAATACTCTTTTCATGATTATTTATAAATTTATTAGGTTGTTTTATTTTACTTTTTATTCAATAAATTGCTTTTTCGATTTCTATCTGAGCAAGCTTTTTATTACCCGCTCGTTGTATTTATCATCTTCATCTGCTGGTTTCTATTCTGCGCAAAATTATTTTCCAATTCTTATTTACAGAAACTATATTTTCAATACCAATATCGACAATTTCTATATTTAATTTTAACGGCGTATCTTTGTTTTCGGGGGATGGGATGACGCCAACATTGTTATTCCAGTTATGGCACAACCACGAGTGTTTTGCAATGGGGATGTCGCCAACATTGTTATTCCAGTTATGGTACAACCACGAATGTTTTGCAATTTCGAATAAACCAACAGAGGGATTCAAGTTGCAGAAAATTCAGTTGCCGTTGGAATCGTTAAAACAATTAACCAACAACACATAAAAACAAAAGAACGTATCTAATGAACATTCAACAATTCGAATATGTTTTGGCTTTGGCCGAAAGCCGTCATTTTGAAACCGCCGCGGATCGCTGCCACATTACACAATCCACTCTGAGTACTATGATTTTAAAATTGGAAGATGAGTTGGGAATTTTAATTTTTGACCGGAAGAAAAAACCATTAGAAATCACGCCAGAAGGCAGTCAACTCATTGCCCAATTGCAAATTATAACCAAAGAAATCCATAATTTAACGGAAATCGTTAAAGAAATCAAGGGTGAAATCAAAGGAGAAATTAGCCTTGCCGTTATTCCAACCATCGCCCCCTATTTGATACCGCAATTTATTACCCATTTTGCTCAAAAATTTCCTCAGCTAAAAATACATGTAAAAGAGGAACAAACTGCCGAGATCATAAAAAATTTAAAACAACGAACCTTAGATATCGGAATCGTTTCCATTCCCATAAACGATAAAGAACTCATTGAACACCATTTGTACAATGAACCGTTTGTTTATTTCGATACGTTATTGAATCCAAATGCCGAATTCCATCGATCTGCAGAATCAAATTCCAATCGCCAGTCCGACCTTCCCCCGAAACCCAAAGTAAGCAATGATTCAGACTCAACCCAAGTTCCATTAAGCGCTCCCCCCAATTTGGAAACTCCACAGTCAGACTCCAGTGAAAATGGCATGATCGCCCCAATTTCAAAAATCCGGGATAAATTAGCACCTTCAGAACTGCTTCACTTAATACATAAAATCAGCACCAAAGATGTAGATTTGTCGCGTTTATGTTTGTTGGAAGAGGGACATTGCATGCGTGCCCAAGTATTGGAATTGTGCGATTTTCATGAGAAATCGTGGAACAAAAACTACAACTTCAAATACAATGCAGGTTCGATCGACAGTTTATTTCGGTTTGTAAAACAAAATCAAGCATCTACTCTACTGCCCTATATGGCTGCAGCTGGATTAGGCATGGAAGACCAAGCCAAATTATCGGGATTTACAGATCCGGTGCCTTATCGATCCGTTGGATTACTAACTCACCGATATTTCGTTAAGCATGGCATTTTGGAAAAACTCAAACAAGAGATTCATGCAGCCATCGATCATCAATTACCGGTTTTTTTTGCACACAATAGTCCATTGATGCCGGTTTAACTAGAGTATTTTCTTTCTTTTGAACCACCAAAAAATCCAAACTACGGTTACCAACATGAGTAGCCAAACTCCAATATATCCGTACTTCCAATCCAATTCGGGCATGTTTCTAAAATTCATACCATAAACACCTACTACAAAAGTAAGTGGGAGAAAAAACATGGATATTACCGTTAATAAACGCATCACATCGTTGTTCTTCTTTCCGTTCAAGCTGATGAATGTATTCATCAAACTCATGGTGTTTTCTAGAACGTCTTCGAAGTCAAGAATCATCCTTGATAGTCGATCTTTGATATCATTCGCTTGCGAAATAGGTGGAAGTTCACGCACTAATTCTTCAAAAACTTCACTATTCAATTGCAACAATCGTTTGATTTTGCGCGATTGCAATTTAGCGTAGTAGAGTCGTTCAAGAGGAATACGATCTTGATTCCTAAGCAGAATATTTTCTTCCAACGAATCAATTCTATTGGAAAGTTGTTCTAAGGGTTGCTCAAAAGTAGAAACAGCATGAGAAAATATATACCAAACTGCGTGGTAAACCGTTTCAAATTGAGAGAAATCTTTTAATCGTAAAAATTCGAAATCGACTCGATGAAAACTCACCAATTGATTTTCAGAAATGAGCAATGAGATTTTTCCTGTTATAGAAGGGATATCACTGGTGTTTTGAAGGGCTTCACCTGAATAGGCTCTCAAAATTAAAAAATCAAAATCCGGATGTTTTTCAAACTTGGGATTGTGACCATGCTGCGTTATATCCTCGAGTAAAAAAGAGTTTAGCGGATAATCGCGAGTAAAATCCGTAATTTCTTCGTTGTTGGGATTAGAATAATCAATCCAAGTAAAGTTCTCAAATTTTCGTACAGTTTTCACAGCTGACACGAATTTAATCACTTAAAAAAGCAATTCCACCGATTTTACGAAAAATGTATTTAAATTAGGGTAAATTTACTCCTCGAAAATTCTCATCTTAAACACTAAAATTCGCCTAAAAATGCAATCCCCAAATCTCCAAACCCTACACATAATCAAAAAAGCAATCTTCATAGTAATTCTTTTTCTTACTCATGATATCATAGCACAGACAGAAAGTAAAAAACTAATTGAAGCAGAAAACCCAACTCGAATCAAAATAGGAAATTTTACTTTTGAACAGTTGGACAAAAGTTATCATATTGTGAGAACACATCTATATGATTCGGCAAAATTCGCAGATCCAGACAATTACTTTTCTATGTTTGATACCATGCCTTGTTCTCTCATTTTCGAACATTTGAATTGTATCGGATTTGACCATAACGGCACGAACGACACCCTTGTTGTGAATAAAACCAAAGAACTTTTGGCACCCACTTTTCATTTGAATCAATACGAGACCAGCTTTTCTCAAGATTTCGAGGGATTGACCCAATGGATGGATACCATCGCTTTAGAATCTATGGTCAATATCGAAAGTCACTTAACTCTTGCTGCTGTTTTGGGAAATTACATTTGGCTTAATTATAATTACAGTGAATACTGGGGAGGTGCTGCTCACCCCAATTCCTATGCTGCACAAATTATATTGAATAATACTACTGGTGAATCGGTAAATTACCACCATTTTTTTAAATCCACTTCCGATCAAGCTATGGTAAAGCTGCTTTCCAAGAATTTCAAAAAATACTACAAAGAATCACCGTGGACTGTTTCGGAAAGCGACTTACTGACCAACAACTTTTCTTTCGGTTCCAAAGGCGTTACATTTCATTACTCACCTTATGAAATTGGGCCATATGCAATGGGATATGTAGAAATCAGCGTTTCCTACAAACAATTGTTGAAACATTTAAATTCGGAAGGAGTTGAAACCATGAACGCTGCAAAATCAATTCCTCCAATTAACGTTCTCCAAATCCATTCGTTTTGAACACTAAACTTAACTATTGCAACATCGCAATTTTCAACTTATTACCAACCACCCAAACCACATCATCGCATTGAAATTCCATATCGGATGATGGATTTAAAATGCGCTGATTTCCGCGTTCTATTCCAACTACCAAACCATCGGTTTTTTCGCGAATTTTTGAACTTCGAATGGTTTGTCCACGAAGCTCATTTTTCGGATTTACAATCAATTTCTGAAGATCTATTTCCTCTTTTTCGGGGGATGATGATTCTGTTTGCTGATTTTTCAATTCAGACGCATCTAAGGCATTTTGAAGATATTCGATAAACTGTTTTAATTGATTATCGGTACCTATCACCCCAAGTAAATCGTAAGGATAAATCACTTCATCTTTTTGCGGTGGAAAAATCAATCGATTTCCCCGTTCAATATATGCAACATTCACCCCAAACAACTCTCGCCATGCCAATGTTTCTAAAGATTTCCCAAGGCATGGAGCGTTTGCAGGCACCGTATATGTAGACAAATGTCCATCCCACGGTGAAAGATGTGTTCTCTTCTTCTGTTGTTCTTGCATTTCTTTCTCATGAAGGTTTTGTAAAAAATGCTCCTCTAATTTCCCATAAAAATCTTGCAACCGATTTCTGAAAGCAAAGACCATTATCACAGCAATCAATAAGGTAATTAATAAAGACCAAAGGTTATAATATACAAAACTCAGATAGGTAAACAATAAAACCAAACCTATAAAGACTCTCAATAATTCAAGCATAAACAAAGGTCCGCGGCTATAATCTCCATTCATCCACAAGGCTGCACCAGAAAAATGCTTCATCCTTTTTGAAACCAATGCCCATAAGAATGGCATCATCAATAGAAACCCAACAAAAGCGATAATTTGCCCCATAATTTCTACGTTTAACCACGGATAATGATTGATATCCCTTCCCCCGAAACCCAAGAAACCAAATAACAAATAGATAATTTGAGGTTTTAATACGAAATAAACAAAAAGTATAATGGCAATGATTACCGATGAATTTATAAATATCACTTGAGTGTAAAACCGAATTACTTTTTTCCATTTGTTCTCCGCTCGAATATTTTGCGACCCAGATGAATAGTTATTCAATCGATTCTTCCATGAATCAGGCAACCATTTATTCAATTTCTTAAAAATGGCTTCGGGAGTTTTCATCATGTAAGGTGTTAAGAATGTTGTAATTACAGAAACACCCACAGCTATAGGATACAATTGTGGGCTAATTACATTCAAACTCAAGCCCAAGGTGGCTATGATAAATGAGAACTCGCCAATTTGTGCCATAGAAGTTCCCGCTTCAAGAGATTGTTGCAAAGACTTTCCCGAAATCAATGCCCCTAAGGTTATAAAAATGGTTTTGCCTACAACTACAGCCAATGTAAGAATAACCACCTCAAAACCATATTCAACTAACACTGTGGGTTCGATCAACATGCCCACAGAAACAAAAAATATCGCACCGAATAAATTTTTTACTGGTTCTAGAGTATGCTCAATTTTTTCAGCAAAAACCGTCTCTGCCAACAGAGATCCCATAGCAAAAGCTCCTAAAGCGGGCGAAAAGCCCAGAGCAGCTGCAGCTACCACCATGGTAAAACACAATGCAATTGAAACCACCATCAACGTTTCAGAATTCATGTGTTGATTGTTTCTTTTAAATATGGTGGGCAGCAAAAAAATCCCCGTTAAAAACCAAGCCAATAAAAAGAACAACAGTTTAGATAGCGAAAATACCAGAGCCCATCCCTCTATTTGTTTGGATACGGCCATAGTACTAAGCAATACCATGAGTAAAACAGCGAATAAATCCTCTATGATTAGAACGCCTAAAACCAATTTAGTAAATGCTTTGGACTTTAAACCCAATTCGTCGAATGCACGAAATATGATAGTGGTCGATGAAATAGCTATGATTCCGCCCAAAAAGAGGGCATCCATCTGCGACCATCCCAGAAGATTACCCAAACCAATTCCCAAACCCATCATGGCCAACAATTCAATTATACCCGTAATGGCAGGAGCTGGCCCCAGCGATAGTACTTTTTTAAAACTAAATTCTAATCCCAAAGTAAACAACAAAAAAATCACACCCAGTTCTCCCCAAATTTTGATATTACTGATATCTACAACACTGGGAAAGAAATTCAAGTTAGGACCTACGAGCAATCCAGAAAGAATATAACCGAGAACAACCGGTTGCTTTATTTTCTTAAAAAACAACGTCACGACCCCGGCAATGCCCAGAATCAGAGTTAAATCAGTAATTAGAACTGGAATGTGCATACAACGTGGAAATGGTTTTGTTCCACCGAAAATAATCAATTATAGTGGAGTATTTAATCGTTAGCCGGCAATAATTTCGTCAAAATCCGACTTAAATACTGCCAAATCTGTACCGGTTCTCAACCACTACCACAACACCCAATTTGACAAATTCAAAGTGAATTAACCTAACTTCATGGGGTTTGTGTCATATATCATCGAAAAAAACAGTGGAAGGGCTTTAATTCATGTAATATCGCGGTGTGTACAGAATAAAATTGAATATAGGTGTATTTTTATTCGTCTTTTTATTTGTTGAAACCTTCGGTTGGGCGGCAATTTCGCATGTCGAATCACAATCAACCATTGCAGTTCAAGGAACAATATTTCCAAATGGTATGCACTCCTTACAATTCCAATCAACCATTGCAGTTCAAGGAACAATATTTCCAAGTGGTATGCACTCTTTACAATTCCAATCAACCATTGCAGTTCAAGGAACAAAATTTCCAAATGGTATGCACTCTTTACAATCACAATCAACCAAAGCAGTTCGAAATATAAAATCAACAGCAAATTCTTTTAATTCCAGCCCTATGAAATCCGATTCGATTAAAAAAGAAGTTTTACATTATACCCACGACACGGCCATTAGTACAGCGGCTAAAATCATGAAAGGTTCATCGGAATTTGTGGGACTTCGATTCGGAATCGAAAAATTAGTTGAATCAGGAGCTTATCCTAAAATTGCCTACCTACCTCCTCCGTTCATCTATTCAAAAAAAGAGGTGAACACGTTAATTTTTCAAAACAGAAAAGTATGGACCATCAAACCGAAATCCGCAAATAAACAAGTTATTCTATATTTACACGGCGGTGGCTATGTGGCGAATTTGAGCTTAGTACATTGGGATTTTATTCAGGAAATTGTTCAAAATACGAACAGCATCATGATTGTTCCAGACTATCCACTGAGCCCAGAATTTACATACAAAGAGCTCTTTAACTTCATGGACGAACTCTATACTTGGATAACCCGTGCTTTTCCCGATTGTGAAATCGTATTTATGGGCGATTCCGCAGGCGGTGGTTTATCTCTGGCTTATGCTCAATTAATTCAAACCAGGAATCAAATTTCCGAGAACCAATACCCTTTGGAATTCAGAACCAATTCAAGTAATTCAACCCCTTCTGCAAATTCTAACAATTCAACTCCATCTCCAAATTCTAACAATTCAACCCCTCCTGCAAATTCTAACAATTCAAACCCTTCCGCAAATTCAAGCAGTACGATTCAATCAAATTTAGACACGCTCATTGCTAATGTCAATTCTCATAACCACCTGACAGAAAATTTGAAAATCGCAGAAAATCATCCTTTTTCTCAAGACACGAACTTCAATCAGAGTACTGAATATTGGAAAGCTCCCAAAAAAATCATTTTGCTTTCGCCGTGGTTGGATTTGGGCATGAAAAATCCTCAAGCCAAACCCATTGCTAAACTTGATAAAATACTTTCATTTGAAGTACTTAACCTATGTGCAAAGGCCTATTTAGGAAACAAAAAACCTACAGATGATTTACTTAAATTGCCACAGGTAAGTCCCATTTATGGGCCCACGTTGAACAATACCGAGATTGCTATTTTTATTGGTACACACGATTTGTTTTTTGCAGATTCCCAAAAACTAAAAAATCAATATTCTGATTTCACCAAGAGCAAAGATTCTAAATCTTCAGGATTTCAATTCTACGAATATCCTCAGATGTTTCATGTTTGGATGTTGTTTACTAAACTCCCTGAATCACAGTCGGTTATTAGCCAAATCACCTCGATGTTGAGATCAACGTTTTGAGATTTTGTTGTTGCTAATTGCTCGCTGGCGATTGCATTTAAATCGGTTTATTTCTGGATTCCTTAATTTGAGATACTTTTGGCTCACACCGGAGGTTACCCGATCCCGCCAAATAATAAAGCTGGATCGTTTCAACGTTTTACGCATCAGTGAAATCACTTCACTTTCTCGCAAACCGAACTGAACAAAAATGGCCTCGAAGGGTGTTCGATCCTCCCAGGCCATTTCTATTATTCTGTCTATTTCTTGTTCTGAAAGTGGTTCAATGTTCAAATTGCGACTACCCATGATTCAGAAACAGAGAAATCATCAATTAGTTTTTCATCAACTTCAACGTTTGACCATTTTCAAATAGAACATGGTACATGCCGTTGGGTAAATTTGAGACATCGTAGGAATTACTTTCGTTGCAAGTGTATTTCGCAACCACTCTACCTTGTATATCTAATATTTGGAATTTAGCACCTAAACCGAACTCACCAGACAATGTAAATATTCCTGTTGTTGGATTGGGTTGTAAGTTTAAGTTCTGAATTTTAACATTATTGTTGGAAAGAATACCAAACGCAACCATGTTAGAGTTAACAATATTATTGGTGCTTGAATTGCATAAATTGAAACCATCTATACCAATATAGTAACGATTCGAACCTTTGGGCGGCTCAAAATCAGAAAACGATTTTACAGATGCCGAAACCGATGCAATTTTGGTAAACGCACCGCCATTGTTGCTTCTGTAAATATTGTAGGTATTGATCGGATAGATTCCAAAATAATCACTCCAATTCAAGTTATTTTCACCCGTTACGCCCAAATTCGCGGTTAAATGAAGGGTAGTGTGCTGAAACCAACGATTCTCTTGTGCTACGTTGCCACATGAATCTGTTGCGTCTAAATAATAGGTATAAGGACGAGTTCTTGGCTTAGATGTAGTGTCTAAAAAGAAATCATTACCTGCTCCCTTTAATTCACCAATCATCGTAAATTCACCAGAAACACTCGATTCTCTGTAAATCTTGTAGCCAGTTGCCCAACTTGCAGCCTGCCAAACCAAACGGTTCTTCCCACTTGCACTATCCACAGTTACCATGCACAAGTTGATTTGTCTTGGCATTTGAACTTTAATGGTAATGGTATTTGAGAAAATATCACAACCTGCCTTATTATCTTTCGAATATACACTGTACACACCCGGTTCTTTTGCATAAAACTTTTTGCCGGTCTTATAATATGGATACCAAAACGAATTGGTATCGGTATGATTCGATTCCAATAACACTGAATCCCCATAACAAAAACTAGTGTCGCCAGCTGCTTTTATGGTGATACTTTGAGTTTTAATCAAATTCACATAAATGGTATCTGAAACCGCCTTACACTTGGATGTCGATAATGACTTAATCCAATATTTGCCGGGTTTTGAGATAAGGATATTACTTTCCTTTTCTCCCGTGTTCCACTGAGTTTCTACATTCGCATAAGAATACAAAACAATTTGGCTTCCAGGACACATGTCGATAGTGGTCAATCCGTTTTGTGCGTATGCCGAAATGTATTGATCACCCAATTTTACATTAAGCGTGGCACTGGTGTCTATGCAACCAGCAGAATCAAACATATAAATTTGATATTGCCCGCTGTAATAAATCGTACGATCAACAGAAGCGGTTCCATCACTCCAATAAACATAAGAAGGTCTGCCAGAATAGGTGACTTTCACATTGACCGATTTGGCACAAGTATCGACGGTGTTGCTTGAAAAGTTAAATTTGGGTTTAAACGCTTTGGTGTAACAAGTAACCCAAGAGCTGTCAAATTGCGAAAACAACGAAGTGCTTCCCGCAAAAATCCATAAGATGATAAATGTTTTTAATTTCATGGTATTCAAGTTTAGTGCAAGTTAACATTCAACGCTCGCTGAAGTTATACATTGTTTGTCACAAATTAGACAGAATTGAGTTTTGTTTAATTTAATTGCTTCAATTCAACCAATTACTTTAACAAAAATGCCATTTTTAGCATTCTTTGTATTCACAAATCCGATATTTCGAAAGTGTTTCATGTACTTAGATGCGGAATGTAACTACTATCACTGAAATGCCCCGATATTTTCTTCATATTTGCAACATGGATTGGAAATCGAATTGGAAAGGTGTGGTTTTCGCTATTTTCTTGGGGATACTTGCTCTGTTAATTGAACCTTTTACCCCCAATTACCTCAATAGCATCATTTTGGGGTTAATTCTTGGGATATTCTTGAGCAACACATGGAAATTACCCACAATTTTAGACGCTGGAATCGGTTATACATCCTCCAAAATGCTTGAGATTTCCATACTCTTTTTGGCTGTGGGAATTAATTATTCGGAAATTGCAAATATGGGTGCAGGCAGTTTTATTGGACTAACCCTCATTGTTTTAATCGTATTAACTGCCACATATTTCCTTTCGCATCAATTCAACTGTCCAACAAATACAGGCATTTTAGTGGGTTTTGGAACGGCCATTTGCGGATCAAGCGCAATTGCAGCATTATCACCATCCCTCAAAAATAAAGAAAAAGAAGATGTTGCTATTTCCATGGCTGTGGTGAATCTGCTGGGTACTCTTGGTATGCTGATTTTGCCTGTTATTCTGATTAAATCCGATTTCAGTGCAACGAAAATTGGTTTGTTGATCGGGGGAAGTTTACATTCCGTTGGGAACGTGGCCGGTGCAGGATTTACCATCGGTAAAGAAGCCGGAGATGCTGCTTTAACCATAAAGCTTGCTCGAGTAGCATTACTCACTCCCGGACTCATTTTCATCAACTATCTTATCAATCGTAAAACTGTAGGTTCCTGGAAAGAATATTTCAAACTTCCCTGGTATCTGATTGGTTTTATTTTGGTTACAATTTTTGTTTCCTCCATTGATATCCCCAAAAACGTGATTAAACAAATCGAATATTTGGGCAAAATAATTTTAACCATCGCCATGACAGCCATCGGACTAAAGGTGAGTTTTTCAAAACTCCTTCACGCGGGCAAACGCGGCATTGGATTCGGGTTGATGATTTTTGCTTTGCAATTGGGATTGCTGCTGATTTTGAGTCTATTTTAAATCAAAATATAGCCGTAATAAAAACGGCAACTATTAAGCGTTAACTCAATTCCCGTAAAACGCCATTCCAAAGTTCAATTCTGCTTTTCAAACTAGCTATTGCCCATTGCTCGGCTTTACTCCAATAATCTTCGTTATCTCCGCATAATTGTGCAGTCATTTCCAAGGCCAAATGCGAATGATGATCTCCATCCACTTCTATATGTCGATCCAAATAGTATTTAAACGTTTGCACTTGTTCGGGAAGTTCGCTGCTCAAATCATTAATGATAGACATGAACATGTTAGGAATCAAATCTTCACGACCAAATGTAAACGTAGATGCCAATAAATACGATTGATTTGTGCGAATGGTATCGAATGTAAATGAAACAAATTGGCGGGCCTCCGGTGGAGTTTGGGCCAATTCAAAACATGTATTCAATATTTCTTGGTTCAAATCAGATTGTATTTTGCTGGATTTCAAAGCATCCAAAAACGTTTCTATGGGTTGCGTATCGGCACCCATTTCTTTCATTGCTTTTAAATACAATTCGTAGTGCGACATCCTCACACCGAATTGATCAACATCCGATTCTTCGCCCACTACAATTTCATTGATTAAAAATCTCGTTTGTGCATCACCAACAGGATACCAAGGCAATTCCACTCGAGTTAAATTACGCTGCAATGATTTTAACAGCGACATAAAATCCCAAACGGCGTAAACATGGTATTTCATGAAAATCCGAACATCGTCGGCTGTTTGGATTTTCTTGTACACCGGATGATTTACAATTTGCTCTCTGTAAGGCGCCAAGGCCAAATTCATTTTTTCAAAACGAGATATGAAGTCCATAATTATTCAAAGTACTAAACAATGTTGTGTTTTATTAGTTTGTAAATCAATTGTCCAAAAAAACAGAAAAACAATAGACACTAATCGGCCAAATAACCGAACTTACCGTCGTTGAAGTCTTGAAACGCCTGTACCAACTCCTGTCGGGTATTCATTACAAACGGCCCGTGTGCAGCAATAGGTTCAAGCAAGGGCTCACCGCTTAACACCAAAACTTTAGCATTTTCTTTACTCTTATCTGAAGTTCGAATAGTGAAATCTTCGCCTGAATTTCCGAATAACACAAAATTGTCGGTAGGTGCAATAAACTCATCATTTACTATTACTTCACCCTCAATAATTACCAACGCGGTATTGTAATGTGCCGGGAATGTGTACCGAGCTTGGTCGCCAGAATTTAAAATACAATTCGATAAATGTACAGGACTAAACGTGGTTGCTGGGCCACGATATTCAGCACCCTTTGAATCCGTGTAATGGCCGGCAATCAATTCAATATACCCACCGTGATCCAATTCGATTCGTTTCATCTTGGCATTTTCGATAGCTTGGTATTGAGGCGGCGACATTTTGAACTTGCTGGGTAAATTCACCCAAAGTTGAACCATTTGAAATTCGCCACCGGTTTTACTGAATTCTGCTTCGTGATACTCTTTATGTAAAACACCCGATGCGGCAGTCATCCATTGCACATCTCCTTCACCGATAATTCCACCTCCACCCGCGCTGTCGTGATGAGCCACCTTCCCTTTATAAGCTATGGTAACTGTTTCAAATCCTCGATGTGGATGAACACCAACCCCTTTGGGGGTATCGGAAGGGGGAAATACGTGTTTGGAATTGTAATCCAACATGATAAATGGATCCATTCTATACATATCCAAACGATATGCACCCGGTATAAAATTGTGTACTCTAAAACCATCACCCACGAAATGGGGTTCTGGCGGCGACAGGATCAATTCAACTTCCTTCATGTGGTCTTATTTGCAATACAATAAATTTAGATGTGGGGGTGTTGCTTTTATCTGCAACGGAATCAATGGGAACCAAAACATTGGTTTCTGGGAAATACGTAGCAGTACATCCTTGCGGAATGCTGAAGGGTATGATGATGAAATTTCGAGCCACGCGCTCACGTCCCCCGAAAAAATTAAACAAGTCAACACGATCACCCCCCTGAAAACCCAAGGCAGAAATGTCGTTTTCATTCATAAATATCACTCGTCGTTCATTGGAAATCCCTCGATAACGATCATCCAAACCGTATATGGTGGTATTGAACTGATCGTGACTTCTCACCGTCATCATCATCAGTTCGCCCGGCTGCAATTGAGGTGGTTCAAACTGAGCCACATTGAAATTGGCCTTTCCTGTAAACGTGTTAAATTTCCCTTCGCGGGCTGAATTGGGCAAATAAAACCCACCGGGTAATCGCGCTCTATCGTTGTATAAATCAAATCCGGGTATGGTTCGTTCAATATCCCAACGAATGTAATCGTAGTGTTCCATATAACGATCCCAATTCACAACCGATTTCTTTCCCAATACTGCTTTTGCCAACTCACAAACAATGATGGGTTCACTCTTCAATCTATCTGAAACGGGTTTCAAAACGCCTTTCGACATTTGAATCACGCCCATTGAATTTTCGCAGGTTACAAACTGCAATTCACCGTTCAAATAATCGTGATCGGTTCTTCCTAACGTAGGCAAAATAAGGGCCTCCTTACCAGTAATTAGATGTGAACGATTCAGTTTTGTTGAAACTTGAACCGTTAATTCACACTTTTCTAAGGCATCTGCCGTATATAAGGTATCCGGAGTAGCGCTCAAAAAGTTCCCTCCCATAGCAAAAAACACCTTCACCTTTCCCTCATGCATCGCCTTGATGCAATCTACCACATCCAGTCCATGTTCCGAAGGAGGCGTAAATCCATACACCCGTTTGATATTGTCTAAAAATGCCTGACTTGGCTTCTCATAAATACCCATGGTGCGATCTCCCTGCACGTTGGAATGGCCTCTCACTGGACAAGTTCCCGCACCCGGCTTTCCAATGCTGCCTTTCGCTATCAACAAATTCACCACCTCTTTAATGGTATCTACAGCATTTTTATGCTGTGTCAACCCCATGGCCCAACATGCAATTATCTTCTTCTTATTTGCGATTAACTCAACCGTTTTTTCGATGAGCTCTTGGGGGATGCCCGATTGCTCTACCAACCAAGCATAATCCTGACTTAAAATATTTGATTTCCAACTCTCAAATCCATGGGTGTGTTCAGATATGAATTTGGGATCCAACACCTCCCCTGGACAACGATTTTCCTCTTCAATCAACCGATAAGAAATGGCCTGCATTAATGGCAAATCGCCGTTGATTTTCACCTGCAAAAACAAATCCGTGAGTCGCGCCTTAATCCCCAAAGCTCCCTTAATGGACTGAGGATCTTTAAATGCCACTAATCCAGTTTCAGGCAACGGATTGATAGAAATAATGATGGCACCTTTCTCCTTCGCTTTTTGCAAAGCACTTAACATCCGAGGATGATTAGTGCCCGGGTTCTGTCCTATAATGAAAATAACATCCGCAATGTAAAAATCCTCCAATTTCACACTCCCCTTACCAATTCCTACGCTTTCCGACAAGGCCACTCCCGACGATTCGTGACACATGTTTGAACAATCTGGTAAGTTGTTTGTGCCCAATTCCCGAACAAACAATTGATATAAAAATGCCGCTTCGTTGGATGTTCTACCGCTGGTGTAAAAAACCGCTTCATTAGGATCATCCATCGATTTCAAGTGGTGGGCAATTTTTGCAAATGCATCTTCCCAAGAAATGGGAGCATAATGACTGGCATTCGGTGCCAGGTACATAGGTTCTGCCAACCGACCTTTTTTACCTATTTCGTAATCGTTCAGCAAACTCAATTCCGCTACAGAATTTTTGGCAAAAAAATCGGCCGTTAACTTTTTACTCGTTGCTTCCTCGGCAATGGCCTTTGCTCCATTCTCGCAATACTCTCCTATTATTGATCGATCATCGTCGGGATCCGGCCAAGCACATGATGGACAATCCACTCCTCCTTTTTGATTCAAATTAAACAGGGCCTTTAAGCCACGAGCCGGGCCCATTTCAGAGAATACATGCTGAACAGCCACTTTAACCCCAGTTAGTCCTGCAGCTGCGTCAGACACTTCACGCAATTTCAAATTCAGTAAACCTTCTGGATTCTCTGGATTGGGTTGATGGTGTTTTTTAGTCATATTTTTTCGGGGGAAGGTTTAACAATTGGAAATCAACTTCACTTTTACCTATGCCATTTTCGGTTATGCTTGATTAACAAGCTGCGTTGGGATTGGGATAATTATCGCTTTGATCTTCAAATGTATTATCTAAGCAAACAAAATCTTTCTCAATCAATAAAAACAATTCTGCACCATTGGGAAGCTGCAACACATGTTGGTAACCTATATGGTCAGTAGTTGTCCATTCTCTAGCTAAATCCACAGGCATAAGAAATTGTATCTGGTTGGGAGATTTCCATTCTGCAGAAAGCGTTGCTACATCCGATGATGCCCTTAACGTGTACACAAACTCACCTCCGATCATTTGAGTTGTTTCTGCCAATACTCCCGTTGTCTCAAAATTGGATACTTCGGTTTTGGTCAATCGCAAACGAATCGAATTTCCTTTTATTCTAATCTTCATCAATTACAAAAATAGGACAACCAAGAATGAATCGAAAATGAAACCAGTTAAAAATAAATTTAAAGTTTGGCACGGTTTTTGAAAGTTGTTTTTCAACCCAAAAAAAACGGTAAATAGAAAAAAAAGTATAAATTGCAAATAAACATCAACCGCTGAACAAAAATTTCACAACAACATTTTTTGGCACGGTTTTTGAAAGTAACGAAACAACAAACCCAAATAAAAAAAAATATGAAAAAAATCACAACTTTCTTCGCAATCGCTTTCGCGGTAATCGGAATGTCAAAAGCTCAAATGACTGTAGCAGGTGAACAATTCGCACAAAATCCAGCAATCTACAACGGTAAAGTAGTTACTTTAACTAACGTAAAATTGGATTTCTCTAACAACCAAAACGCTCCTGCAGGTGCAGTTGCTCCAGCTCCAACTGGTGCTCCTCAAGCTGGTGCTCCAGCTCCAGGTCCTAACGGTCAAGGTGCTGCAGTTACTACTTGCAATCCTCCAAGAGGTTTCGTTGCAGTTGACGTAGATTTTGTTGCTGCTCAAGATTACAAAGGTTGCTTCTTTATGTCACAAGCTCAGTACAACACTTTGAAGAATGCTGCTGGTGGAAGATCAGTTGATGCTCAAATCACTTTAAAAGGTGACAACCGCGCTGGTTACAACATCACTCTTTACAAATTGAAGTAATTCAATCTATTAAATTTTAAAAAAGCGAGGCCCAGGCCTCGCTTTTTTTTGCATTACACTTTTTAACACGTCGCAAATTTCAAGAATCAAAGTACTTTTTTCTGTCAATTCAACCGAACACCTACCATTTTGCATTGCTGTAATGAATAATTATTTGAGCAGTGATGTAAAAAATTAGCAGCATCACACACAACCCAACTGCTAAATTGTGCATACAGATCATCAATTTGCTTATCTGTTATTTTATCACACCACCCTCTCTGGGGCGGTGTACACATTGAAACGATTCGGTTTCAGGAAGCCCACCAACGTAATGTGGTACTCTTCGGCTAATTCAACTGCCAAACTAGAAGGAGCGCCAATGGCGCATATCATGCGCAAGCCAGCCATGCTGGCTTTTTGAACCAGTTCAAAACTGGCGCGACCACTTAATAACAAAATCCGCTCAAACATCGGAACCTCTCCCCGTTCCAATGCCCTACCAATCAATTTATCTAATGCATTGTGCCGACCCACATCCTCCGAAATATCCAGCAATCTCCCTTCTAAATCAAACAACCCGGAAGCATGTATGCCTCCACTGTGCTCAAAACCATCTTGTGCCTTTCGCAACGAATCCGACAAACCCAAAATTAATTCCGATGAAACACTCCATGTTTTGGCAGGCACAATGATCGGACAAGCTAATTTCACCGCATCTATCGATGCCTTTCCGCAAACTCCACAACTTGAAGTAGTGTAAAAGTGTCGCTCCAATTTCTTCAAATCCAATCCAGCAAAGTTGCGTATCTCTACGCCCACCTCCCCATCCCCAAAAATAACGTCCGAAACATCTTCCACACTACGAATAATCCCCTCCGTAAACAAAAAACCCAAAGCCAATTCCCGATCATTTCCGGGAGTGCGCATGGTAACCGACAAATCCAGCGACGTTAAATTGCTTTCATGATACTCATCCCCAGAAATCAAACGGATCAATAGTGGTTCTTCAACCGACAATAAATCGGTTTCCGCTTTCCATTTCCCGTTTTCAAAACGGTCTATTTCAAAAGGCATCAAACTGTATTTTGTCATAATTTTAAACTCCTTTAGCTGTTCTTTTCCGGCAATATTCATTCATCAACACTCGTCAATTCAATCCAATTCTGAGGCGTGAGCAAAAAAATATCAGCGGATCTTTCTTTTAGAAATCGACTGAGAGACTGGTTTCCTTTCTTAAACCAAGTCCGCAATTCAAGTAAATGTTGCTTGGAATACACTCCGATCAACCCATTGATGATATGGGTCGAATCATCTAAATAAAAAACGGATTTCTTGGTCAAGCGGTGTACATGCATCAATTCCTTCAATGCAGCGTCCCGCAAATACGGATAATCTACTGCAACCACCAGCATTGCCTGTATTTCAGAATCATTTAAATATTCAAAATAACTCAATATACCGCCGATAGGACCCGAATTACCCCAAGTATCATGATCAAATTCCCAGCTGCAATTGGAAGGCAATTCTTCATTACCCGATGATGGTTCGCTCTCATTTTCTTTGGGGATGTTAATTCCGCAGTGAACTACCCATTCCTGCATCGCTAATGTAAGTCGCTGCCATTGTGGTTGATGGTTTTGATAAATGATACGGTATTTGGGATATCCCATGCGACTGCTTTGTCCACCGCCCAGCACCAAACCATACAAGCCAGGTATGTTTGACCCATTTCCAAAGGGAAATGAATCCAACTCAAAAATGGTATGTTTAAACACTTTGCAAATTTCGAATCGCGAGCCGTGTTGCAATTCAAAATCAGATACTAATGCTTCTCGGACCACCAAAATTAGTTTAGGAAATGGCTTACCCTGAGCTTTTCGGAGTTCTACTGTATGATGATACACCTCAAAAAAACGAGTCAATTCAGGTTCAAATCCCTCGTTTCGATGTAATTCGAGCATTCCAATTTCATCCAAAACCAACCAATCCGTATTTTCATCTTGCAGTCCGTTTTGAAGCCATTGAATTCCTTGAGCAAAAGCACTTTTGCTAAATACAAACCGACCCACTTTTACACAAAATTCATCCGCTACGTTTTCAGATTCCAATTCGAATTCCACGCATTTCTGGGTACTAACATTCATCAACCTCCTCAAATTCATTGATTTGCGGGGATGTTGAATGGTTGACTGATCCAATTGCCTCGCTGTTGAATTAACTGCGGGTTTTGAGTCTAAAGAAACCGCACCCGCAAACCGCTTTCCATTCGCCTGCATCAATCGAATCCAATGTCGCAAAACAGTAGTTTTACCTGACCGAACTTCCCCCGAAAACAAAAAAATGGATGGATTAAGCATGTTGATGGATTTTCTGTTTGTACTTGAACAAACGAACATTTAACGGCAAAAATGAATTCAATATTCTGGGTTTCTAAGTAACTATTTCTAACATATTTCTACTCCTCCATCTTCACGGTTTGGGGGAATTTTCAGAATGAATTTCTTGGTATTTCAGGCGGATAGCAATCATGAATTCCATTGCGCGGATATAGCGCAGGAGCAAAAATTGTTTTTTTTCAACGCAGTATAAGCTAAATTTATAATCAATTCGAAATTGCATAAAATGCTGGGTGATGTCGTTTACTAACATTGCGTTATGATTTTTTTTGGCTTTTCGTTTCACCCAAAAATTGAACAATGGGTTTATAACAATAAACAATAGGATTGTAGCCGACAAACTCCTTAGAAGCACATAATACAAATTGTGTTTAGAGTCTTCCACCAAACTCAGAATCAGGATCATAGATACTAAAACCACTGCGTAAACCAACCAAAAAACATACTTCCCGTTACCAATGCGTTTTTGAAACATCGTATTCACTTCTTTGTATTCCTTGGATTTGGTTTTAACAATTTCTTGGAGTGATGCAATTCGATTGGGAAAACCGGCCATTCGAAATCCGAGCACACATCCCCAAAGAACATATAACGATATATATATTACGGCCAAACCATCGGCAGCTGAAATGGAAGAATGGTGAAAGTACAAGTCCAAATGCAATTCTTTTACCAAGGAATTGCTGAACACATCAATTGCATATTTAAGCGACTTACCGTACATGATGACTAAGGTCAGTAACTTTTGCAGTGCGGACTCCAACATGGCCAACACGGCAAATACAACTGTAGCCAATTTGTAGTTGCGAATGATTGAAAACAGCAATGCCGCTGCAAAACCTTGAAAGCTCACTGCCAAATAAGCGGGTATGGGTGAATGTGGACTAGCGCCTGCTTTTACAACCAAAACTACTCCTGTTGCCCGCACAATGTCTTTCCAAATATTTTTTGAAGTATAGGCCATTGCACAGAGTATGGCAACTGCCGATCCTCCAACCACTAGGCCGGTTAAAGGAAGACGGATCGCGTGTAGCAGTCCGCCCAGAGTAACTTCCACAAACGCCCAAAGGGCAGTTAACTGGAACCAATTAGAATGAGTTGAATATGTTTCGGTTGGAGATATTTTCATGTTTGTTAATAATTAAAAAACCCACTCAAATTGTGGTCGATTCAAATCCACATAATCACTCTTTCGTTTTCCATTCCAAGTGCAGTGAATAATGTGTTTTTGTTCGTTTTTGAACGACATGAGCAAACGATTATAAATTCTTACAGTTTCGGTTCTTTTGGCCATGGCCACCCATTTTTTCTGCGGCAATTTAATGGTAAACGTAAACTGTGTTGATTCCTCCGCGGGTTGAAAATGAATCAATTCTAGTGGCAATTCTTCTCTTTTGCTATGTGAAAATTGCAAAACCCACCATGTTACGATTAAGTTCTTTTTAAAAAAAGATTCCATCAACGGATAAAGCACTTTCCCTTCTTCGCTTTCTCGGGGGATGTTTTGAAAATCGCTGGGCAAACGAACTCCGGTTTCCTTTTGAAAAGCTGCCTCAAAATCATCGGTAAATAATTTCACTTTGAGTTCCCAACTTTCTCTCTTAGCATTGCGAAGATCTACATTCAAATCGGTGATACCTACAAAAAAGGGATGTTTGATAAATGACGATGTTATTTCCAAAGTGAGTGCTGTAAAGGCACACAACAATCCAAATTTAATGTATCTGTTTTTAATGTAAGATTGAATTCCGGAGAATAGACGATTCATAAATGTAAGTAGCTCTAATTGACTGTATTTTTATTTGAATACTTTTGAATAATCGATAAATATACGCAGATTTGCTCCAAAGTTAAATTTATACTACTCAATTCCATAATAGTGTTTCAAATTGATTGGTTTTTTTGGTTAACATTTGGATTCCGACACATATTGGATTTCAATGGTTACGATCACATGCTTTTCTTGTTGGTCATGTTTACTCCTTTGAACATCAAACACTGGAGAACGATACTTGCATGGGTTACAGCATTTACCATAGGACATTCGCTCACACTGGCTTTATGCGCCTTTAATGTGGTATTTTTTTCACCAGCACTGATTGAAATCGCCATAGCTCTCACCATTTTTTGGGGAGCCTCCCGGAGTATTTATTATGTATTCTATAAAAAAGACTTAGCCGATGCCAAACAAAATTTTGGCACTATCATGTTTTTCGGACTCATTCACGGAATGGGCTTCTCCAATCAACTCAAACAAATTAGTGTAAGTCCCAATAATTTACTCTACGAATTATTGGGATTCAATATCGGTCTAGAGCTGGGTCAACTCCTGTTTTTGGCTGTATTATTTGGATTAAAATTTGCTACACCGCATGTTTATTGGGAAAATCAGCAACAAATGAACAAATATAAATATCAATTTGAACTGAGCATTCTCATTGTGTCTTGGATTTGTGGTTTATGGATGAGTATCGACCGAATTGTAAATTCATAAGCGAATTGTTTATATTCGCAGTCCGAGTATTTATTTACTCAAAACCCAACCTTTTACGCTAAAATGAAACGAGTTTTACACCAAGGCATCTTGTGGTGCACGCTATTGTTCAATGGTTCTTTGTTAACTGGACAAAATGTATTTAACAATCCCCGTTCCAATCACGGAAATCGATTTGAGCAAATTGGACCTCTTTTGGAGGATGTGAATGAATACCGGGCAGCTTCTGGCGCTCCTGGACATGCCTACTGGCAACAAAAAGCGGATTATAAAATCTCGGCTGTTTTAGATGAGCAACGACGCGTATTGCACGGTTCAGAAACCATCACCTACACCAATAATTCGCCCGACGTTCTCACTTATTTGTGGTTGCAACTCGATGAAAACGAGCACAATCCCAACGGTGAAAACAATTACTTCAATGAAAGTAAGGTGAGTGAACCCATCACTCCAGATCAAGTTTCAGATTTAGATGTTCAAAAAAGATTGAACGGTTATGGCACCAATATTTGGAGTGTTACCGATGCCAAGGGCCAAAAACTGCCCTTTACCATCAATCACACCATGATGCGTGTTGATTTACCCAAAGGATTAAAATCAAAAGAAAAATTCGTTTTCAATATTAAATGGAGCTATAAAATTGCTGAAAGAATGCGCATGGGCGGTCGCGGCGGATACGAATTCATGCCCGATGGTCAATCGGATTTATTCACCATTTCGCAATGGTACCCTAGAATGTGCGTTTACAGCGATTACCAAGGTTGGAATCACAAACAATTTACTGGTAGAGGAGAGTTTTCATTGGTTTTTGGTGATTTTGATGTGAATATCATGGTTCCATCCGACCATATTGTTGCAGCAACCGGAGAATGTTCCAACTATAAAGAGGTGTTGAGCGCTCAACAATGGAATCGTTGGAACAGTTGTTTCAACCAAACTGAAAGAGCCATTCAAACTAAAAAGGTCAATACCCCCAATCAGATTGTAACGTTGGATGATGTAAATTCTAACATCAATAGTTATTTAAACATCCTATCAAGCAAAGGAATTCGTATCAACCCAAGCAATATTTCCGTGGTTTTTGGGGATGACAAAGCTTGCTCTGCCGCAAGTTCTAAACTTGATGTGGCATGTGCAGTAGATCCCAACAATAAAGACCAAGTGAACGCTTTAGATGTATATGGTTTGGGATACAAAACGTGGAAGTACTCAGCGAAAAACGTTCGTGATTTTGCTTGGGGATCTTCGCGCAAATTTACTTGGGACGCAATGCCTGAATACGTTGAGGGTAAAAAAGTAATGTGTATGAGTTATTACCCCAAAGAATCGTACAAATTATACAACAAATATTCTACCAAGGTAGTTGCGCATACTATCAAAACCTACTCCAAATACACTATCCCCTATCAATACCCTGTGGCCATTTCAGTAGAAGCAAGCAGTGGTATGGAATATCCAATGATTTGTTTCAACTACGGAAGAACTGATTCGGCTGGCAATTATACAGAAGCTACGAAATATGGAATGATTGGGGTAATTATTCATGAAGTAGGGCATAATTTCTTCCCGATGATTATTAATTCAGATGAACGTCATTGGAGTTGGATGGATGAAGGATTAAATACGTTTGTACAATTTTTGACCGAACAAGAATTCGACAATAATTACCCATCCAGAAGAGGTCCGGCTCACAAAATTGTGGATTACATGAAACTTCCAGTTGAGCGATTGGAACCCATCATGACCAATTCTGAAAATATCATCGAATTTGGTCCGAATGCCTATGCAAAACCGGCCACAGCTTTGAATATTTTGCGCGAAACGGTGATGGGTAGAGAATTATTTGATTACGCGTTTAAAGAATATTGTCGCAGATGGGCTTACAAACATCCTCGACCTTCGGATTTTTTCCGTTCGATGGAAGACGCATCGGGTGTTGATTTAGATTGGTTCTGGAGAGCATGGTTTTTTGACATTCAACCAGTAGATATTCGTTTGGATTCAGTGGTGGCATTTAAGCTCAACAATCCGAGCAGTGTACCCGTAAAAATAGATACACTAAATACGAATGAGCAGTTAAACATCCCCCGAAACAGAAATCCTCGAAGAGCTCAAGCCATGGCAGACGATCGTTTCTTGCATGTTTCTCGCTTGCGCAATAAGGCAGCAGGAATGATTTTCGCAGTAGATACGGATACATCATTGCGTGATACATATTATTACCGTGCTTTGAACACCAAAGGTGAAGTGGCTGAAGAGCGTATTCAACAACGTGATACCGCTCAAAAAATTCAAACTGTAAATCGAATGAGCGGTTTCGATGTAGTTACCGATGCGGAATTTACTGCATTGAAAAACAATTATTACTATCAGTTGAATTTTAGCAATGTAGGTGGAACTGTAATGCCCGTCATCATTCAATGGAACTATGTGGATGGAACTTCAGAAGTAGATTACATCAGTGCTTACATTTGGAGAAAAAATGAAGATAAATTCAGCAAAGTATTTGTGAAATACAAAGAAGTTCAAAGCATTGTGATTGATCCTTTCCGCGAAACTGCCGATATCGATGAAAGTAATCAGCGTTGGGAAGCTTTTGAAAATCCACAAGAAAAATCCAAAGGTTCAAAACTAAGTACCAAGAATTTATTAAAAAGAAAATAAAATTGTGCGAAACGTTAGGAAAGTTCATGGATTCAGTTACCTTTGAATACTTAAAGTTAATTGAATGCACACAGGTAAAGTTAAATTTTTCAATGAGACCAAAGGTTATGGTTTTATTGTTGACGACCAAAATGGAGAAGAGTATTTTTCTCACGTAACTGGCTTAATCGACAAAGTTCGTGAAAACGACGCAGTTGAATTTGAGTTAGAAGAAGGTAAAAAAGGCTTAAACGCCGTTAAAGTAAGAGTAATAGGTTAATAAAGTATATATAATTTTATTTCTGTTTACCTTAAAAATTTCTAATTTAAAATGCCCCATTTCTGGGGCATTTTCTTTTTGTACGATTTTCTGTTTTAAAGGGCTTTTCAATAAATGTGCTTATAAAAGTTCAATGGAAAGTTTCACTTTTGCACCTAACCCTTTTTCAACAATTTCAAAAAACGTATTTTGATGTAACGTTACTGTCCTTGACCCAGTGAGTACGCATCTACCCCATCAAATGAATACAGATTTTCCGTCTTAATCGAATCCAAACCATGCTGATCTGCTAATTGTAACAATTCAATAATATCTGCCTTGGTTGGAACATGACCTGCAACTGCTTTATATCTGCAGCGCCAATGATCGGTGCAAAAGGTTTCTTCGAATCCTTCCGGCCACACTTTAATACCGCGATTGGTAATCATCGATAAATTCATTTTCCCATTATTCAAAGGCTTCAACATATCCGCTAAGATATTGGCATCGGTGCCATGCCAATGAATAAATAAATCCACTCCTTTTAGTGCTTTTGCCTTTTGGGCCTTGCGTTGATAGGGTGGTAAATTGAACTTCGCATCCTTTCTGAACTCGACACCTATTAATTGTACCGGTTTTTGTCCCAAATTCGCAATTACGGCATCCGTAAATTCGATGGTATTTACCTTTTTCTTGCTGGTTCCCTCTTTATAAATATCTACAGTATGAATACCATCTTCGATGGTTTTCAACCAAGCATTTTGAATTTTTTCCGCAGTTTCGGTTTGACCAATATGATTCAACATCATTACAGCCCCTTGCAACAATCCTGATGGATTGGCAATACCTTGTCCCGCAATCATAGGCGCCGATCCATGAATAGCTTCAAACATAGCACAAGTTTCACCAATATTGGCCGATCCGCCCAAACCTACAGAACCCGTAATTTGTGCAGCAATATCTGAAACCACATCCCCATACAAATTCGGCATTACAATTACATCAAATACCTCGGGGGTATCGGCCACTTTAGCAGCACCTATATCGATGATCCAATGCTCTTTTTCAATGTCCGGATACTCCGCAGCGATTTCGTCAAATACCTGATGAAACAATCCATCCGATTGCTTCATAATATTGTCTTTCGTGAAACACGTTACCTTTTTACGGCCGTAAACTCGCGCATATTCAAAAGCATAACGTATGATTTTCTCCGAACCGGGACGAGAAATCAGCTTCAAACACTGCACCAC
>CAZQFZ010000002.1:0-4855 GCA_964592635.1 uncultured Rhizobium sp. | reverse complement strand
ACCGCAACGCTAAAACCAGTCGGCAAATCAGAAAGTCCCGTATCCATTGAAATTTATCGAGCTGCATTCTTCAAATTAAATCCTACACCCAATTTATTTGAAGCCCTGCAATTGGCATCGGGTGTGCGTCCACAATTGAATTGTAATGTTTGCAACACGGGCGACATTCACATCAACGGCATGGAAGGTGGATATACGTTGATTCTGGTAGACGGAATGCCCATTATATCCAATTTGGGATCGGTTTACGGGATGATGGGATTACCTAACTCCATGATTGAGCGCATGGAAATCATGAAAGGACCATCGAGTGTACTATATGGTAGCGAAGCAATGGGTGGAATCATCAATATCATTACCAAAACACCTAAAATTCCTCATTTTAATGACCCAAAATCCGATACACATTCGGAACAGTCTAACATCCCCAAAAAAAAGAAACGGCCTTCAACGCGATACGATCTAGATATGCATTCTACCTCGTGGCTAGAAACGAATTTAGATCTTTCCGCGGTTCATTTCTTGAATTCTAGAACTTCCATTCTTACAGGAATCAACGCATTTTGGTATGATCAATTAAAGGATTTTAATGCCGACGGTTTTACAGATATTGCATTGCAAAAAAGAGTTTCCCTATTCCAAAAATGGAACGTAGCACGTCCTCGAAACAAAGCGTTCAATTTGGGTATTCGCGCCCTAACTGAAGAGCGATGGGGTGGCGAATTGAATTATTCACCTAGCGATTGGGGAAAAGAAACCCGTTACGGCGAACGCATTGGTACTCGGCGTTTGGAGTTCATGGGGAACTACGATTTGCCAGGAACAATTCCCATTCGATGGATGATTTCTTACAACATACATCATCAAAATAGTTATTACGGAACTACACATTATAAAGCCGTTCAAAATACCTTTTTTAGTCAATGGGTGTATCAAAACAAGCCTTTAAAATGGTGGGATTTGGTTGGAGGCGCTACGGTGCGCAACAATTATTACAACGACAACATGCCTTTGGATTCTCAGCAGGCTCAATACGAAGCGTTAGCGAAGCCCAATAACATTTGGATTCCTGGTTTATTCAATCAAAATAACTTGAATCTAAGTTCTAAGTGGACTGCCAATATTGGATTGAGAATGGATTATCACCCCATTCATCGATTCATTCCCGGTTATACCTTGGCGCTTAAATTTGTTCCACAAAAAACCACCGTTGCACGTCTCAATTTCGGTCGCGGATATCGAATTGTCAACCTCTTCACTGAGGAACATGCCGCATTATCAGGTTCACGACGAATGGTAATCCCGGTATTTTTGAATCCCGAAACCTCTTATAATTTCAGCGGTAGTTTGAACCAAACCTGGACCATTGGAACGATTCTTTTTGATTTGGAAACCAATGTTTTTGGTGCTGTGTTTCAAAATCGCATTTATCCTGATTACGACAGCGACCCCAACGAAATTCGTTTTGTAAATACACGCCAAAACTCCTACAATCGAGGAATCAACATCAATTTGAACGTTCAACTACCTAAGCGGATTTCGATGCGTTGGGGAGTCACATTCATGGATGTTCGAGCTCCTTTTTCGGGGGATACCTTATCCAACGGACGAGTTGAAATTTATTATCAAACTCCATATTTCACAGAAAAATGGAATTCTAGTTTAACGATTTCCTACAAATCACGCACACAACGTTGGAATATCGATTTCACCGGCAATGCGGTTAGTTCCATGCGATTGCCATTGCTCGGAGAATTCGATCCTCGGCCAGATCAATCGCCGTGGTATGCTATTTTGAATTTAAACGGTGGATATCGTTGGAATAAAAAATTGGAATTTTATGGTGGAATCAAGAATGTGTTCGATTGGACACCGGCTAGATCTGTTCCATTTTTAATTGCAAGAAGCCACGATCCGTTCGATAAAAAAGTAATTTTTGTTAATGGAGTAGCACAACGAACGGCTGAAAATCCCTACGGCTTGACCTTTGATCCATCCTATGTTTATACAGCCAATCAAGGTCGACGAATCTTTTTTGGACTTCGCTGGCAGTGGTGATGAAATCATTAAAAATGGTAGTTAAATACCACATTGTACAACATCATATTCACTTTATTAAATATGTGTTTTGGAGTTAAAACTTCATCGGCCAGTTCGCGTTTGTAAGCAACCAAAACTTGCAATTCCATCCCTTTCCAAATTCCCCCAAAATCATGACGTAAATCCAGATTCACTTGAGCATACGATGGCAATCCATATTTATTTAAACGATAATCGTACACCGATGGCAATTTAAAATAACCGCCAGACAGATTGACCTTTGACTCAATTTTAGGGAAACTTTTAGTAATTTTCAGGGTTCCTGCATGCAAATTCCCAAGTCCTTCGTTGCGTTCTCGGGGTAAAAATGTGTAAAATGGATCCCTACCCCATTCTCGAGGCATTAAATAACGTCCTTCGGAAGTAATACGCGTATAGTTAATGTTTACATCCCAAGTATTTTGTGTTTGACCCAACCTGAAGCTGAAGGTAGTGGCTTTCTCACCTTCTTGAATGTATTTAAATTGCGAAATTTCATTTCCACCGTTTCCAATGGGCAACTGTCGAATTACTTGTGATTTTAAATAAATTTTATTCTTTTTATCTCGGGGGATGATGAAGTCGACCTGCAACATACTGGTACTCAAAATATCGTCGATCGTGGTGTTCCAAGCATTTAATTGAATTTGCGGATGCACTTTTTGATGAATACCAACAATTGTAACCCAATTACTATTTAGATTTCCAGCATATTTTGAACGAGTACCAGCATGGTCTACACCTACACCATACAATCCAATAGACTCTCCAATATCAAACCATTCCACAGTACCTCTGGGAGTAATACCATAAAGATACCCACCTTCTATTCGGGTATTTTTCCATTCGGCAATATCAGCCCAAAATCCCTCAACACCCGTAGGTCGCATTCGTCCATCCTGCAAATTGATAAATGGAGTATTAATGAGTTGCCGGCCAGCGGTGATGCTAGACTTAGAGAAATTATATTTAACGTACAATTCTTCAAGTCGATCAATATCTTTAAAATTGTAAGGATTAGCGATATCGAAGAGTTGGATTTCGTAACGATTTTTTTGGTTGGATAAGCTGTCGATGGCACCAAGGTCAGATGAATGCATGTTAAAAACAAAGAATCCACTAACTGCCACTTGCAGTCCACGATAAGGAGCGGATTCGTAACGGATACCACCACCCGCGGCATGTGCGTAATAATCAGAATGTGCGCCTTGATTATCGGTATTCATGAAAAAATATCGAAAATGTCCTTGTAACACTCCGTCTTGAAAAGCCCTGCTAATGGCAGAAGTATCATAGTAACGCTTGGATTTACCTCTCCAAAGATTGGGTTTTTCAAGCAATTCTTGATGTTGTGCATGAATCAGATTTACGGAAAGCATTAAAAACATCCCCAAAACACGTGCCTTAACATTTAAAATTCTAGAAATAACCATATAAAATATGGCGCAAAGTTAGACTTTACGCCATATTAACTTTGTAACTATAGTCACGGAACACTTAAAACAGTTAATCCAAACGGATTAACTTAAAACTAGCGAATCAACTTAAATTCATGGGTACATCCATCAATAGAATTTCATTATCATCTGTCGCTTCAAATTGAATGGAATCCTGAGTATTCCATATACCCAAACCATCGCGTGCTGATACTTCAATTCCATTAATTTTGGCTTTTCCTTTTAACATAAAAACATAAAGTCCGTTATCAGGGGATTTAATTTGGTAATTAGCAATTTTGCCCGGTTGAAATTTACCTAGATGAAACCATGCATTTTGGTGAATCCATACGCCCTCATCATCTGAGTTTGGTGATAAAATTTGTTGGAACCTATTTTCACGGTCAGCGAGATTCAATGCAATTTGATCATAACGAGGAGTAACATTCCTCTTATTTGGGAAAACCCAAATTTGCAAAAACTTAACAGCTTTATCCTTATTTTTATTGTATTCTGAATGGGTTATTCCAGTTCCAGCACTCATCACTTGGATATCCCCTTTTTTAATTACAGCTACGTTTCCCATGCTGTCTTTATGTTCTAAATCACCATCTAAAGGAATGGAAATAATTTCCATATTATCGTGAGGATGCGTACCAAAACCCATTCCAGGTGCCACATAATCATCGTTTAATACACGCAACACACCAAAATGCATTCGTTCTGGATTGTAATAGTTTGCAAAACTGAAAGTGTGCTTAGATACCAACCAACCGTGATCGGCATGTCCTCTTGAATCGGATTTGTGTAATACAGTGTTCATTTTTATGGTAGAATTTGAATGGGGAATATGATTAAATCCCAAATTAGGATCTTTTATCGATTGAATGGGCGACAACTCATCGTTGTTATTTTCCACTATTGCTTTCGCTGTAAGCCCGGTTGCAATGGCTCCTGAAGCAATGATTGCGGATTTCAAAAATTTCTTGCGTTCCATATAATTGTTTAAACAAATATAAATTCAAAAAGTTAAATTTCTACAAAGTAAAATTTAAATATCGGATAAACTTGTAAAATAATGGGATAAATATTGGACCAATTGTTGTCAAAACAGTGATTCTAAGAGATTGCGTAAAAATGGGCCGAATAATTTATACGCCTAGCCCCCAACTTTTGAATTTGATCCATAAAAAAGCGTGACAACATAATTCATGAGGGGAGTTTGATCCAATAAAATGCGTAAAAACTGAGGCAAAAAAAAAGCCTCACGGATGTGAGGCTTTTTTTTCAATAAGGTTGGCGGCGACATACTTTCCCAGGTATTACCCAAGTATCATCTG
>CAZQFZ010000001.1:0-75718 GCA_964592635.1 uncultured Rhizobium sp. | reverse complement strand
TAAATCTGAGCAACAAATCATTCTTGAGTCGTTTGGCAAAAATAAAGGCAATTGAAAGTAGCAAGAAAGTAGAACCAACCATCCATCCCCTAAAAAACAATTGATACTGTTCTTTCTCTAAGAGTTCATTAATACTTAATATTCGAATAAATCTTCTGTTAAATGGGAAATCAGAAAAATTAGCACCGTTTTTTATGGTGATTATACAATCCGAACCTGCAAACTGATCTGACCCATAGATAGATGAAATAATCCATTTGTCTTTACTGAAACGAAGGAGTTGAAAATCCACTTTCGCGCCTTTCGCATCAATAATTTCTAAAGTGTCTGATTCAGTAAAGCGCTCCAACTCAATTACGGTATTTTCATTAATTGAAGGAACGATATAATGCAATTGCTGATATTGTTTGATATTAGCGAAGCTCCAACTGCATTGATTTGGATCAATTTTTAAATGAGAATACTCCACGGGTAAAATGGATATTCCACCGAATAACGACAACCTCAACAAATGAAAAAATATCAATACTATGAGGCGTTTCAACATAATTTTATGGCTAACCCAACTTGTAATCCATTACTATTTTCATTAGTTCTGGAATACTTTTGATTTCGAATTTACGAAAAATATTCTTTTTATGTGTTTCGAGTGTAAAAACACTGATATGTAACTCTTCAGCTAAAACCTTAGAAGGCTTACCACTTGAAACGGATTTTATTATTTCTCTTTCTCTTTTTGTTAACGTTGAAATTGCAGCATGTATATGGTCCACCTGATCCGGAAGAAAATCGGGAATTGGAGGATAAATTACAAAGCCATCTTTTTCGCCTAGTACATTAGAAATGATAAAACTAGCCGGTGCTTCTTTAGAAATACAGGCCGAAAATCCATTCAAACGAGATTGATACATGAGGTATTTGTCAACGAAAGACGACAACAAGATCCAGCGAATTTTTTCTTTACCATGATAATTTTTTGGCATTTCAATTCCATTGGCATTGTTTCCGAGTTGAGCATCAATCAGAACTACGTTTGGCTTTAATGTGGTTGAATTATTTAGATAATCAATTAGTGATTGGGGGTTCTGAAAAGATTGTATAACATCCACGCCTTCCAAACTTGAAAAAATACGTTCAAGTCCAGCCAATACCACTTGGTGATCGTCGCAAATAATAAGTTTTACCATAATCGCTTTACTACATGAGATAAGTTAAGTAAAAAAGCGCAAAAGAAAATTGAAAATATTAGAATAAGTTTAGTTAAATGTGGATTGGCTTGACGATGAATTACCAAGCCAAACCACATCTCAAATATCCACTGGAGTTTGCTCCAACTTCTACGTAAAAAACCGATAGTTGAAGTCCCAAGCTACCTCCACCATAAAATATAGAGTTAGGTCCATCAATCAATGAATTTGCTTGATCATCACTCACATCAATGAAACCCAATCCAAGCACACCTTGGATATACATTTTAAATTCATCGGTATTCACGAAGTTATAACGAATGGGAATTCCGGCTCCAAAATGAACCGAACTAAGAGAACCGGTTCGTGAATAAACTGCCTGATCGTAATAGTCATAATACTGATAATTAACATCTTGTGAATGATAACCACCACCAATTTCAATACCCACCGTTAAATTTTTGGTGTTAGTTGGCCACAATCCACCAAGGCAATAGCCAATACCGGTGTTTTCTCCATAGCTTGCGGTTGTGATATAATTAAAAGAACTATATCCAGGTGCATTCACATAACGCGCAGCATCGACCAACGCTTTCGTATAACCACCAAATCCAATACCTAAATAACCATTTGGCTCGGCAGTAGTGTTCCCTCTTTGGGTTGGCTGGCTTATCTTGGTGGTTCCTGCATGACTTGAGGACCCCGCCCATTGGCCGTTCAAATTTAAAAATGAACAACCCATTATGAGCCAAACCGCTAACTTGAAACGTATTACTTTGAAATTCATGATTGATTATTTGTTGGTTTTATGGATGGTATAATTTTTTTGTTTGAATTTGAAGAAATTAGTTCAAGAACTGTTCTACATTCATTCTCCAAACATTGTATTTGTTGGTAGCACTACCACGAGTACTAATAAAATAAATCTCTTTTCCAGATGGAGCCCATACAGCAGAAGCATCAGCACCAGGGTGGAATGTTAACTGTGTTTCGCCTGTTCCATCTACTCTGAACAAATACAAATCCAAGTTCATAGGACGAGCATTTGATTTTGGCGTTGCTCCTGAAACCATTAAATATTTTCCATTAGGACTTACCTTCGGGCTAGAGAATGATCTTCTGTTATCTGTAATTACTTGAGTTTCAGAACCAGCCTCCAAGTCAATTTTCCAAATTTCTGTTCTTTGAGAATTTTTTGCACTTCTTGTTACAAATAGTTCTTTTGAATTTTTACCCGGTACAAAACAAGGATTGAATCCTTCAGAGTACTGTGTTTGTAAACCCGACTCCAAATCAATGCTCCACAAAGAATACCCACTTCCAGAAGATTTTGAGTAAAACAACATTTTAGCATCATTAGAATATACTGGATTCAATTCACTTGCGTCTGTAGCAGCAATCTGACGAACTGCGTTACCTTTAGACACCTCGATTTGATAGATATTGTAGTTCTCTGCAGTACCTACACCAACTCGATCAGAGAAGGTCAGAAAACGACCATCAGGTGAATATGCGAAATCGAATACATAGTTTCTGAATGTACGTTGAATTGCTGATGCACCCCCTTCTGTTGAACGAATGTACAAGTTATTCGAATTGTTATTGTTACCTAAAAACGTAAAACTCTTACCATCGGGTGAAATAGACAAGAATGTAGCGGTGTTCCACATTAATACCTCTGATTTTACGATTTCATTACCGTTTTGAATAGCTTCTGTTGTCAATGAGTAACCAGGACCTTGCACAATATCACTTTCTTTTGTTAACTGTGTAAAATTAACCCCCCCTTCTTCCGGAGCTGTTAAGTTCGTGAAGATATCCTGAGAATATGAAACGCCTTGGTTCAATAAATTACAAGATTCAAAACTAAAAACTGAAGCCGTTAAAGCGGTTGCAACCAAGCCCAGCTTCACTGCAGATTTTTTCAAAATTGTCATGTTTCAAAATTATAAACCTCTTCTTTAACCCATATACCTAAATTTTGGTAATCTTTGGTATAAATTAAAGTAATTGGCAACATAAATTACCCACTTATTTATTCACCGTTCGATCGCATTTTCGAAACCAGTTAGCTTCAAAAAAGAGAAAACGCTGCGATTCTACTTTTTTGTTTTTAACTTGGATAAAGTGATTGATTTAAAATGCCAAACCAAATCTTAAAAAACCAGTGGAATTATATCCCAACTCACCATAAAGAGCTAAAAATTTCACCCCAATAGAACCTCCTCCGTAAAAAACACCTTTCGAAAGTGTTTCATAATACGCAAAATGTTCATCACTATCCGCGTATAAAATCCCATAGCCCACAACCCCTTGCAAGTACAATTCTACATCTTTATCATCATAAAAAGTATATCGCAAAGGCATACCTAGGCCAAAATGTGCCGCATCTATATAAGCAGTACTCTCGGATGGTGTAGTGGACCAACTTGAACTGTAAGTGTACACCTGCTCTTTGAAATGTGCCGACCCTCCAAATTCTATTCCAGCACTTAGCTTCGGATTTGACTTAGTTCGTTTCAAAAGCCCGATATTAAATGACGCACCCTGTGTAACTTTAGGATTGTAAACGTCTATTTCATTTCCCGTTTTGATAAATTCTGATGAATTAACAATTGAACTCGTATATCCCCCGATCCCATATCCTACATAGAATTTAAATTTCGATGATTTTTCATCCGCCACACCTGTCTTTTTATTGTTTGATTGTTGAATTTCTCCTCCCGAAGAAGACCCAGCCCATTGTCCACTTACTTTAACGCTGAATAATAAAGTCAAAGCAACTGCACACGTAATTTTTAATTGATTTTTCATATTGAATTTCTTTTCTATTTTTATAAATTGTTTATGGGGTACACCGCCATCGATTTACTGTTGAAGCTGATAGTCTAATCAGAATACCATTTACTTCACCGATTAAATTCAAACATGCCGCCCACTTTTGTCTGTTTTGACGCTGTAATTTCATCATCCTGCTGCATCAATAAAAATACTTGTTCCTGGCTCCTGTGGATAATACAACCTCAGAAACACGACCTTCACTATCTTTAGAAATTACTGAGTTCTTCTCAAAGTTATTTGCTGGATTCTCGAAGTCTTCAAATACTTCCCGTTTCAACACAAGTAATCCTTTGCCAAATTCTTTCTGGAAATTATAAGATGTAGGCAGCTTCTCAAAGCTCGGACCATCAAAACAATCGTAATAATTTGTGGTTCTATTTGCCTCTACTGAGGCAATGTAATTTATGGTAGTTACCGTTTTTTGGGATTTATCAACAACAAATTTTCGGCTGGATGACTGAACATACTCCACTTTGTCTTTATTGATGACCGTTCTGATGAATGTTGAAGTCGAAATAATTGGCATCAAATTGGGGGAAGATACTGTTAATCGAAGTTGTTTTTGCGTAAAACCGTTTGCATCCTGCAAATAGGCATTCGCAGAATTAAGTACATAATCCGATACATTGGTTTTATACAAATAAAACAATCTATACACCGTATCATTAGAAATTCGGATCTCCAATTTTGATGATGGAGTTTCCACATTGGTGCTTGGGTCAACCGTATATGTCAACCTTAATGTTTCGTAGTTATTTGAGTTGTAGAAAATTCGTGTTCGGCCAGTTAATTCACCCGTAGTGGAATAAGATTCTATAGTTTTTACCAACGATTTTGATTCCAATTGTTGCTTTATATCCTTTGTACATGAAGAGAGATTCAGAAAAAACAGCCACATCATTGCTGCCAATACCCCATTCACATATTTAAATATCCATAATCTGTTGTTAATAAAATAGTTGTGTGTAGTTGTATTCATTGTTGAAGGAAGTTATTATTGTTTGCGGATATTCATCCTGAATTAATATTTTTCTTTCGGGGGATACTCGTTCGTACTTTCCAAATACTGAAACCAATTAGGTTCCGAAATTAGGTAGTTACAAATAATAGCATATACCAAATTATTGGTAAATTCTACCGCAAAAGTCCCGAATAACTTGTGTGAATTTGAAAATATTTCACTATGTTTGCAACCCATTTAACAAAAAAACGTCCTACGGGTTAGGATGAAAAATGTAGAAAGAGAAAATTATGGCAACCAAAATTAGATTACAAAGACAAGGTAGAAAGAAAAGAGCATTCTACCACATCGTAGTGGCTGACTCTCGTTCACCAAGAGACGGTCGTTTCATCGAAAAATTAGGAACTTACAACCCTATCACCAATCCTGCTACCATCGATTTAAATTTGGAGCGCGCAACTGAGTGGTTATTGAATGGTGCACAACCTACAGATACTGCTGCTGCCATCCTATCCTATAAAGGTGCTAGCTACAAAAAACATTTACAAGTAGGTGTTCGTAAAGGCGCAATCACCCAAGAAGAAGCCGATAAGCGTTTCAACCAATGGTTATCAGAAAAAGAAGCTCGTATCCAAGCTAAACGCGACGGTTTATCCGATGCCGCTTCTAAGAAAAGAGCTGAAGCTTTACTTGCTGAAACTAAGCGCAAAGAAGACATCGCTGCACGTATCGCAGCAAAAGCTGCTGATGCAATCGCTGCTGAATCTGCAACAGAAGAAGGTGCTGAAGAAACCGCTTCTGAAGAAACTGCTGAAAGTGCAGCTGAAGAAGCTACTACTTCCGAAGAATAATAATCATGAATATTCTGCCTCCCCAAATTACATATTTGGGTAAAATCACCTCCAAACACGGTTATAAAGGCAGTTTAAACATACTTTGGGATGATGATGATCTTATCCCAGATGAAGGGGACTACCTGTTCGTTATTATCAACGAAAAAGGGGTCCCCTTTCTCATTGAATCCATGAATTCTACCGGAGAAATTGTAAAACTTAAACATATCGACACCGAAGAGCAAGCTCAAGAACTCATTGGCTCCGCTGTAGGCCTTGATGAAGCAGATGTCGAATTTCAAAATTCCCCTATTCAATTGATCGGATTTCAAGTAATTAACCAAAATCAGAACATCGGAACCATCACCGAGATCCAAAATTTTCCCGGGCAACTCATGTTCACTGTTTCTTGCGATAATCGCAACTTTTTAATGCCATTTGTAGAAGAGTGGATAGTGAATATCGATGAGAATTTGCGAACTTTGTCGGTGGATCTACCAGAAGGTATTATCGATCCCGACAATCATGAGAATTGATATCATCTCCGCAGTACCAGAATTACTCTTTAGTCCACTCAATTTTAGCATCCCCAAAAAAGCTCAAGAAAAAGGACTAGCAGAAATTCATATCCATAACTTGCATGATTATGGTTTAGGGAAATATCGTCAAATTGACGATTATCCTTTTGGTGGTGGAGCTGGAATGGTATTAATGGCAGAACCTATTTCAAATTGTATTGAGCAACTTCAATCCGAACGCAATTACGATTATATAATTTATACCACTCCAGACGGTAAAAAGTTCGACCAAAAAACGGCCAATCAGATTTCTTTAGCTGGGAATATCTTGATACTTTGTGGTCATTACAAAGGCATCGATCACCGAATCCGTGAACTCTATATTACCCATGAAATTTCACTCGGGGATTTTGTTTTAAGCGGCGGTGAAATTGCAGCTGCAGCCATTGCTGATGCCATTGTACGCTTAATTCCAGGAGTTATTGGCAATGAAGAATCTGCATTAAATGATTCATTCCAAGATCATTTACTGGCCCCTCCATTATACACGCGGCCTACCGAATTCAAAAACTTGAATGTGCCTGAAATTCTACTCAGCGGAAATCACGGTAAAATTGAAGAATGGCGATTGGAACAATCTTTGGATCGCACCAGATTGTTGCGTCCCGATTTACTTGACGAAGAATTTTACGATTGAAATTCAGCCATCAGAAATCAAATATAATCCCAAAACAAAATCAACTCAAACAACGATAACCATAACCAATCCCCAAAATTCAACTATGAAATTAAAACTCAACAGACCTTTAGTTATTTTCGATTTAGAAACTACAGGAGTTCATATTACCAACGACCGAATTGTTGAAATAAGTTTGTTAAAAGTATTCCCAAATCAAGATGAAGAATTGAGAACATACAGAGTGAATCCAACCATTCCGATTCCAAAAGCAGCCAGCGCGGTTCATGGGATTTACGATGCCGATGTTGCAGACAAACCCACTTTCAAAGATCTTGCAAACGAAATCAATATTTTTATACAAAACTGTGATTTCGGGGGATTCAATTCCAATAAATTCGACTTCCCACTTTTGGTAGAGGAATTTTACAGAGCCGGAGTTGATTTTGATATTGAAAATCGAAAATTCATAGACGCTCAACGTATTTTTCACGTCAAAGAACCTAGAAATTTGGCGGCAGCATATAAGTTTTATTGCAATCAAACACTAGAAAACGCACATTCAGCAGAGGCTGACACTGTTGCTACTTGGCAAATTATAAAAGCTCAATTGGAGAAATATACCGATTTGCCCAATGATATTAACGGGTTGAATCAATTCAGTGGTCAAGACACATTAGTGGATTTAGCCGGCCGATTTGTTTACAACGAAAAAAAGGTTGCCGTTTTCAATTTTGGGAAGCATAAAGGGAAACCTGTGGTTGATGTTCTCAAAACGGAACCCAGTTACTACAATTGGATGATGGATGGCGATTTTCCACTGCAAACAAAAAAAGTACTTACCCGAATTCGTTTGAGTTTGATGAACCAATAATTTCAACAAAAACCATTTTTATCCTACTCTGTAATAAAAACCACACCATTCCAACAATTCCACATTCCAATAATACATAACCACCATCAACTACAACAATTCCACATTCCAATAATACATAACCACCATCAACCACACCATTCCAACAATTCCACATTCCAATAATACATAACCACCATCAACCACACCATTCCAACAATTCCACAAAACCCCAACCGAAACCAGTATGCCCAAAGAACACCACTTTGATGAAGAGTTAAACGATGACTTTAACGACGATTACAGCTCCTGGGATGCTGCTACTCTAAAAGCATTTCTTTCTGGAAGCTCTGAGTTTTCAGCCAATGAAATGGTGGATAAATTGCAATTCCACTCACTGAACAACGACAATTCAAAAAATATCGGGGGACTTAAACCGGTAGAAAAAGCCGAAAGATCCCACCTCAATTCTCGTTCCACACAAAGAAAAGATTCTCCTAAAATTCAATCCATTCAAATTATTCATGAAACCGACAATTGGTTGGTAATCAATAAACCACCATATATTCCGAGTTTGCCTGAAAGAGGAAAATATACGGCAGAATCCGTTATTGAGTGGGCAAAGAAAAAATGGGAAGATGCCATTCTTTGCCATCGACTTGACCGTGAAACTTCAGGTTGTTTGATTATTGCTAAAAATGCCGATGCCTATAGGCATATTTCCATACAGTTTGAAAAGCGACGAGTAAAAAAATTATATCATGCTATCGTAGATGGGAAAGTGCGGTTCCATGAACTTTGGGTAGATTTACCCATTAATACTGAAAATGTCCTTAAAATAAGAATCGATAAGCAAAACGGAAAATCCGCACAAACATTATTCAATACCTTACAGAATTTCAATCATTTCACCCTAATTGAATGTCAACCACGAACCGGTCGCTTACACCAAATTCGTGTTCATCTTGCCTCTCAAAATGCAAAAATTGCCGGCGATTTGCTTTACGGTAGTCAAATTCCTAAATTAAGTTTAATCAAACGAAAATTTTCAGGTGAAGACACCGTTTTGATGCCTCGATTTGCATTGCATGCCCGTGAAGTTGAGTTTGAAGATCTCAATGGTGAACTGTGTTCTTTTGAGGCGGAATATCCTAAAGACTTCTCCGTATTCCTGAAGTTATTGAATAAGTACGACATTTCTTGAAGTATGTAGCAATTTGAAGTTATCCAATGATTACCGAAGTATTAAGTTAAAATACAGTTTCCAATGCACAGTATTCAACTTGAAAAACTGCCAGAAAAAGAACTAAAAGCGGCCATCAAACAGTTAAAGCTCCGACCGCCCAAAAACTTAGATGAACAATTCCAAGATTGGCACGAATCGGCATTCGAAAAAATAGATTGTTTAACTTGTGCGAATTGCTGCAAAACCACTTCTCCCATGTTTTTCGAGAAAGATATAGAGCGACTGAGCTCTTATTTGAAATTGAAGCCCGCACAATTTATTGAAAGGTATTTATTCTTGGATACCGATGGCATTTGGGCTTTAAAAACGAGTCCTTGCCCATTTTTGGGTATAGATAACTATTGTTCTGTTTACGATTACCGCCCCAAAGCATGTCGCGAATTTCCTCATACCAATCACCGGAAAATGCATACACATTTGCATTTGATTCCGCATAACATAAAAATATGCCCTGCGGTGGTGGAAATAGCCAAAAAATTAATGTCTATTTAGAATTTATTCTTCCACATCATACTTTCTACAGGGCGATTGGGTTGTCCGCTGTATTTCGCATTGGCTTTGGAATTGTATGGCACCAATATTTCACCTTCAACGGGGAAATAAATTAATTGTCCAATTGGCATACCAGCATAAATGCGTACCGGCATTTTTACTGAAATCTCTAAAGTCCAATTTCCACAAAACCCCACATCCCCTTTCCCCGCAGTGGCATGAATATCTATTCCCAAACGTCCAGTACTACTTTTTCCCTCTAAGAATGGCACATGAGCATGGGTTTCTGTGTATTCCGCTGTTACTCCCAAATATAGGGTTTCCGGTTGTAAAACGAAACCTTCTTCGGGTATTTCAAAATGTCGGATCGTATTGTGCACACGAGCATCCAAAATATCGGATTCATAAACCGCTAAATATGGACCCAAATGCACATCATAACTATTGCTACCCAATGCGTTACGATTATATGGCTCTATAATAATGGTTTTTTTCTCGATTTCTTCGAGTATTCTTTTGTCCGACAAAATCATTCGCAAATATATTAAAAATCTCCTTGCAGAATACGATCCACTTTTTTCAAATCGTTAACTGGCCTGAAATCACCTATACGCTGAATAAAGCTAATGCTGGGTAGCGGCAAATTGAATTGGTTGCTCAGTTTTCTTATCTCGCCGAACCTTCCTTGCTCGGTGTACTTCCCTCCCCCATTGGCAAAATACATCACACCCAACGACCAACTTTTATTCGGATTTTTGTTGCTGATCAAACGAAATTGAATATTAGCATAAACAGAATGTCGCCCAACTGTAATATCTGTAAAATTCAACAAATACGGTGATCCCAACGGATTGCTTGGGTCTTCTAAAATGGGTTTATTTTGAGCATCCAATTTCCATTGGCTCACGTTCCGCATGGTTTGGTAACCGGGTGAATACCAAAATTCACCCAATATATAAATGGATGGACTGAGTTTTTTGCAGCCGCCCATTTGAAAAACCATAGATGTTGATGGTAGAAAGTTAGCAGACCATATTCCCAAAGCAGCTGTGACGTGGTCATGTATCCCACCATACGTATATCCTCCGAAAATCATATTGGTAATAAGCGAATTACCTTCATTCAAAAACATACTGGTTGCCATAACATCACCTACAACTAGGCGTTGCTTGGGTGCCACTTCCAAAGAAAATTGGGGCGATAAATAGGCATAAAACGGCAATACCACTCCTGCGGCCACAGAAATATTATCGGTAATTCCATATTGCACATCGTTCAATGCCCCATTGAAATTTTGATATTGTAGCGTCCGCTTTTCAACTGGATAGCCCGACTGCATGAATATATAACGACCTCCAATGAGCTTCACTTCTTCGTGCAACTGAATGGTATGGTTTTTTTTCTTCTCGGGGGATGTAGTGTCTGTTTCGATTTGAATTGGAATTTCATTTACGGCAGTGGCATTGTCCAAAAACATGGACGAAATCACAATGAGTAAAAACCCCTTAAGCAGTTTCATTACCGCAAAGATACAAGGAAATTAAGACTCAATTTTCCAAGAAATTATTTGGGCATCATCGCTACAAGTAATGAATCGATTCGAGGAAAGCCAAAGTATTTTATTCACGGAACTTCGATGTGCTAGATCTTGATGCAATTGAATTTCACCCGAACTCACATCCCACAATCGAATGCTCTTATCCATACTTCCGGATGCCAAGTATTTTAAATCCGGCGAGCATGCCAAAGCGTGAATGCTATACCAATGGGCATCTATTTGCATTTCCTTCTCCCAAGTTTGGTTCAACATCCAAATTTTGGCATCCCGCCCCGCAACGGCATACCCATTGGGCAAGCGTTCCACTTGAAAAATCGTATTGCTTCCCACTGAGTATTCTTGAACCCATTCTAACCTAAAAGATAACTTTTCTAGTTCCAACCACTTCCATTCAAAAATCTTTCCACCGTACCCCCCTGCACGTATGATCCTAGAATTTTGCGAATTATACATTTCAGGGTTAAATTCAATACAACGGATACTTCCACCCACATTTTCTGAGTACCTTACCGTTTCTTGCGGATTATCCAAATTCCAAATAGCAATTCTCCCATCTGCAGAACACGAACAAACCCAATGATTGCCCAAATACTGGAAGTCAAATACCCCCTTATTATGAATTGAATATTCTCCAATTCGCTCAACTTTGGTATTTTGATGTTCATCTATGAAAGAACGAAACAAGTAGATGGTTCCGGATTGTCCACCAGCCGCGATAAACTGCAACTCATTGCCAAAAACATACAAAGCATAAATCGGTTCTCCGGTTTGTGCAATCAACAAACCGTTGTTTTCGGATTGGCCCTTCCAATGCACAATCCAGCCTTCCGATCCAGCAGAAAACCATCCCCCAAACCCATCGCTTTGAAGTGAATAAATCGCCTGCTTGTGTCCTAAAAAATGATTTTCAATTAAAAGATTTAACTTTGGACTCATGATTTTGATTGATTCGTGGTTATGCGAGGACAGCGGCAGCCAACTTTGGCTTTACAAAACTAACTCTTCATGGTTGGAAAGTAAAACCTTGATTGAAAATCCTTTAAAAATCACAGGCCGAATTTTAGAAAAAGCCGCAACGGAATGGATACACAACGAACTTCATCCAGAGACATACATTGAAAAAAACGAATTTGGGAAACCCGAACTTTCAACCAAAACAGGCAGTCATATTCATACACTAAACACCCAACTGCCGTATATCAATTACAGTCATACTCTGGTAAAACCGCCCATTTCAATTCAATCATCGACCTCCACTGAATCCAATAACAGCACCAGAAATAACAGTCACTTACCACCCTCATTTTCTTTGGGAAATACGTCAACCGATTACAAAAACAACGCTGAATCTGATATGAATATTGATGGTTCAATCAATACTTCCGATTCCACTTTAGGAGAAAAATCACCAAACTCAGTGAATACAGAGTCGAAGAACTGTTGGGTTTTGTGGGGAGCGAATGTCAACAAAGCGATTGGGGTTGATATTGAAAGCGTTCGTCCACAAATAGAAAAAATCAAATCCAAATTCTGTCGCCCGGAAGAGTTAGAATTCTGCAAAACACCTATCGAAACGCTATTGATTTGGTCGGCAAAAGAGGCGATGTATAAGGCTTATGGAAGGAAAGCAATTGATTTTCGCGAGCAGATGTTGGTTCATCGGTTTACTGGATTTTCGGGAATTAGTGGATTAGAAAAACAAAATGAAATTCACACAGATTCTAATTATTTCATGGTAAACGTTGGGAATTCTGAATTTTCAATTTTCGATGAATCAACCATCCCCCAAAACACCCAAAATACGCGTGAAACTATTCGCATGTCTGGTGAGTTATGGGGAGATAAACACCGTCATTTTTCGGTGTTTGCGCGATGTTACGATCCGTTTGTTGTAGTTTGGGCAATTGAAATCGAATCATGTTAGTAATTTGACGATTTCCCCCGTTTACCGCTTGTAAATTCACTATATTTGCGGATTATTATGGAACAAATCCGCAACTTTTGCATCATCGCACATATTGACCACGGTAAGAGTACTTTGGCTGATCGTCTTTTGGAATACACCAAAACCATCGATAAGCGCCAAATGCAAGCACAATTGCTCGACGATATGGACTTGGAGCGTGAGCGCGGTATCACCATTAAAAGTCACGCCATTCAAATGAATTACGAATTGGATGGTAAAAAATACATACTAAATCTGATCGACACTCCCGGACACGTTGATTTTAGTTACGAGGTGAGCCGTTCAATTGCTGCATGCGAAGGAGCATTATTGATTGTGGATGCTGCACAAGGAATTGAAGCTCAAACAATTTCTAACTTATTCATGGCGCTGGAACACAATCTACACATCATTCCTGTGCTCAACAAAATCGATCTTCCAGGCGCTATGCCGGAAGAAGTGAAAGATGAAATTGTGGATTTGTTGGGATGCGACCGAGATGCCATTATCCCTGCGAGTGGAAAAACCGGTTTGGGGGTATTTGATATTTTAAGAGCCATTATTGAACGAATTCCAGCGCCAAAGGGAAATCCATCCGGTTCATTGAAAGCGTTGATTTTCGATTCTGTATTCAATCCATTCCGCGGAATCATTGCATATTACCGTGTTTTGGATGGAGAAATCCGCAAAGGACAACACGTTAAATTCATGAATACCGGCATGGATTATCACGCCGATGAAGTGGGCGTTCTGAAATTGGAATTAACCCCAAAAGAAGTGATCAAAGCTGGTGATGTAGGATATATTATTTCTGGAATTAAAGACGCGAAAGAAGTGAAAGTCGGTGATACTATTACTGATTTCCTTCATCCTGCAGATTCCGAAATAAAAGGTTTTGAAGATGTAAAACCCATGGTTTTTGCGGGTATTTACCCTGTAGAAACCGAAGATTTTGAAGAACTGCGCGACGCAATGGGCAAACTGCAATTGAACGATGCATCCATCGTTTTCGAACCAGAAAGCTCTGCAGCTCTAGGATTTGGGTTCCGCTGCGGCTTTTTGGGGATGCTACACTTGGAAATTATCCAAGAACGTTTGGAACGCGAATTCAACATGACCGTGATTACCACCGTACCTAACGTGAGTTATATTGCCTACACCACGAAAGGCGAAACCATTGCTGTTAATAATCCAAGTGATCTTCCCCCGCCCGATAAAATTGACTACGTAGAAGAACCTTATATTCACGCAACCATCATCACCAAATCCGACTGGGTAGGTCCTGTTATGGGTCTATGTCTCGATAAACGAGGAATTCTAAAAAACCAAGTGTATATCACCGCAGATCGTGTTGAATTAACGTTCGATATGCCTCTAGCAGAAATCGTTTTTGACTTTTACGATCGATTGAAAACCATCTCAAGAGGTTATGCAAGCTTTGACTATCACCCCATTGGTTATAAAGAAAGTCATTTGGTGAAAATGGATATTTTGCTAAATGCAAAGCAAGTAGATGCATTAAGTGCCATTATTCATCGTGACAATGCATACGATTTAGGGAAAAAGATTTGCAAAAAACTCAAAGATTTGATTCCAAAACAACAATTTGAAATTGCAATTCAAGCAGGTATCGGTGCCAAAATTATTGCGCGGGAAACCATCTCTGCTTTACGTAAAGACGTGACTGCCAAGTGTTACGGTGGTGACATCTCTCGTAAGAGAAAACTTCTTGAAAAGCAAAAAGAAGGTAAAAAGCGTATGCGCAGCGTTGGAAATGTTGATATTCCTCAAAGTGCCTTCATGGCTGTTTTGAAACTAAATGATTAGTAACTTTGGGTGAATGTCACCCAAGGAAGAACTAATATCGCTCATTGTACTCAACAGAATCCCAGGAATTGGACCCGTTTCTGCCAAAACGCTAATTCGGCATTTCGGATCTGCTTACCAAACCATTCATGCCAATAAATCAGCATTTCTCGAAAGCCGCGTTGGGAACGAAAAGCATTTCAATTACTTAAATGATAACAAAAAAAAGTTAATTGAAAATGCCCATTCTGAATGGAACTTTTGTGAGCGTTACCAAATTAAAATACTCAGTTTTTATCAAAACGAATACCCGCTGCGATTAAAGCAGCTGATCGATGCTCCATTAATCCTCTATTTTAAAGGTTCTGCGGATTTGAACCCACCTCGCACTTTGGCCATTATTGGCACCAGAAAACCCAAACCCGAAAGTTTAGAGCTCACCCACCAAATTACTCAAGAACTTGCATCTTTAAACGTACAAATAATTAGTGGATTGGCTTATGGAATCGACATTTCAGCACACAGAAGTGCTTTGAAAAATCAACTTTCCACTTTGGGAGTATTAGCGCATGGACTAGACACTATTTACCCTTCCAATCATCGAAATACAGCCCATGAAATGATATTGCAACAATCTGGCCTATTAACAGAGATGCAGCATAAAACTAAATTACACCCTGACCTATTCCCCCGAAGAAATCGTATCATCGCTGGCTTAAGTGATGCAGTTCTCGTTATCGAAAGTAAAAATACCGGCGGAAGCATGTCAACCGCTCAAATCGCCCGAAGCTATGATCGTGAAGTTTTTGCCGTACCTGGTAGTCCATTTTTTGGCTATAATACAGGTACTAATGCTCTAATTAAACGAAATGTTGCCCACTTGATTGAGTCTGCCGATGATATTATACATTGGATGAAATGGCAATCTTTTAATTCCAATGACATGGAAATTACCTCGGATTCGGCGGATCCGGATTGTCCAAATTTTAGTGAAAATTCAAATTTTACCAATGCCCAAAATTTAAAAACGAATCAAAAATCACTTTTTGAAAACATCAATCCCATAGAAGCAGAAATTTTGAATTTATTAGCAAATCAAGCTAAACACATCGATGAACTACTCATACTAAGTCAAATTCCTTTGCATCAGCTCACCCTTTCATTATTAGAACTTGAACTGAAAGGACTTATAAAAACAATGCCCGGAAAATACTTTTCCCGGGCATAATATTTGGAATATAACGTATTGTTACTTCTTTTTAGCTCTCGCTTGACTCACTTTCATGGCTTCTTCCATCTTTTGTTGAAATGCTGATTTCTTTACCGGTTTCTTGCGTGCTTCCGCAATTTGTTTGTGTAATTTGTCATCATCCACCATTTTACGAATAGCCCATTGCTGACCGAATGTAATCATGTTACTTACAAAATAATACCAAGTTAAACCTGATGCATAATCATTCAAAACACCCAAGAAAATGATAGGCATGAAATAACCCATCCACTTCATTTGTCCCGTTACACCCGAAATTTGGTTATTCAAATGGGTATAAATCAACGTAGAAGCAGTCATCAATAATGTAAAGAAACTCACGTGATCTCCGTAAAATGGAATGTTAAAACCTAAATACGGACCGTCCCATTGTGATAAATCATTCGACCACAAGAATGTTTTCTGTCTCAATTCAAAAGCGTGAGGGAAAAACTGGAACATGGCAAAAAGAATTGGCAGCTGCAACAACATAGGTACACAACCACTCAAGGGACTCACTCCTGCTTTTTTGTACAAAGCCATATTATCAGCTTGAACCTTTTGTAAATCATTGTTATGCTTTTCTTTAATTGCATCCATTTCGGGCTTTAAAATTCTCATTTTAGCGGTTGAAATGTATGATTTATAAACCAAAGGCAACAACATGGTTTTAATGATGATGGTAAGTAGCATAATCATGATTCCTGTATTTCCAATCAATCCTTGTAAAAATGTAAAGATTGGCAAAACCAAGCCACGATTCACCCATCCAAAAATCCCCCAACCCATAGGGATAATTCGCTCAACTGCTGCTTCTTTGATACCAAAATCCACATTCTCGAGGGTGTTATATTGGTTGGGTCCAAAGTAAAATTCAAAGTCAAGTTTTCTTTGTTGTTCACCGTTATAAGCTGAAAACAATTGCAAACCAACTGGTTTAACATCAATCGAATCAGAGGGCTTGTTCAAACCCATACTCAATTTAGCATCGGTTAGAATATCGCTGGGACTTGAAATGATACTCGAAAAATATTGTTGCTTGAAAGCCACCCATTGCACTTTATTCTTCAATGTTTCAGTTGCTTCTTCGGTAGAAGTTAATGTAGTTGGGGTTTCATCAGGAAGTTTATACACAATAGCGGCGTTTTGGGTTTCCCATTTCATATCGCGCTCTTGTTTTTGTAATGTAGTATTCCAGTTAAACTTGAAATCCGAATTCCCTCGGCGGATGTACTTGTCCATCCCTACAATTTCCATCTTATAATCTACTTGGTATGGTTTTTTGGGATGCAATGCATAAGATTGCTGAATATACGAGGAGTCATTGACCTTCAAGCGAAGCGTTATCGAAGTGTTGGTCTTTTCTTTAACATCCCAGAAAAACTGATCACTGCTCAATGGATTTCCTTTTTCATCGTTCCATTGCCAGTTCATTGCATTCTTATTTCCGTCTAAAAGTATTAGATCGGAAGAATCAGAACGACGAAACTCTTTTAATTGAACCTGAGATATGCTTCCTCCTTTGGGAAGGATTGAAATTCGAAGTTGTTCATTTTCAATCAACAGGGGCTTCATTATTTGATTTGCTGAAAGATCTGCATTTAACTCAGGTTGTTGAAATGCAGTTAGATTCGAACTTCTTACTTCGGAGTTCGAATCCAACGAATTGTTCAAAGAATCCGTTGCACTTTTTGCATTTGCTTGGTTTTTGATTGCCTTTTCGGCTTTGATTTGTTCAATTTTTGCCAAGGAATCCTGTGTGCGTTGCAATTGAGCCGCTTGCTCAGGTGTGGGTGCCGTGTACCAATAATATCCGGCAAGAATTAAAAAGATTAATGAAAATCCAATTATTGTATTACGATCCATGATTTGCTTGCAAAGGTACAATAATTTCAACCTTTTCAAATAGTCAAAAGAACAAATCAAATTGCATTCAAATTTGAATGAAATCCAACAGAAAAACCATCAACCTCAAATACCTGGCACTGCTATTCCATTGAAACTATTCAATGCGAAATCCAATAATTCCATTGAAACTATTCAATGCGAAATCCAATAATTCCATCGAATCTATTCAATGCGAAATCCAATAATTCCATCGAATCTATTCAATGCGAAATCCAATAATTCCATCGAATCTATTTACTAAGATCTTCAATAATTCCATTGAAACTATTTAATGCAAAATCCAATAATATAATACGGTTTATAATACCCCGCGATGAAGCAAATTATAATTGCGTCAGAATTGGCATACATAAAACCCCGAACTCGAATAAAAATAAAAACACTGTGCAATGCGCAATACAATCCACCTCATTGGTTGATAATTTAATTGAGATAATTTCTCTTGCCATTTGCTATTTCCAAAACTTGTTGTTTTTAAATTCTAAAAAATAGGATTTCATCGATTTTAAACCGTATATTTGCACCCTGAAAAATAAGATGGCTAACATTGGTAAAATTTCACAGATTATCGGTCCTGTTGTAGACGTAAGTTTCAACGAAGCAGGATCCCACCTACCTAAAATTTATAACGCATTGGTAGTTACCAAAGAAAACGGACAAACTTTGGTTTTAGAAGTACAGCAACATTTGGGAGAAAACATGGTGAGAACAATCGCTATGGATGGTACCGAGGGTTTGCGTCGCGGAATGGAAGTAGTGGACAAAGGTACTACTATTACTATGCCAACTGGCGAATCCATTCGTGGTCGTCTGATGAACGTAGTTGGTGAAGCTATCGATGGAATGGAAAAATTAAACAACGACAATGGTCGTGGTATCCACCAAGCGGCACCCACATTCGAAAATTTAAGTACATCAACTGAACCTTTATATACAGGTATCAAGGTAATCGATTTGTTGGAGCCTTATGCGAAAGGTGGTAAAATTGGATTGTTCGGTGGTGCCGGTGTAGGCAAAACCGTATTGATCATGGAATTGATCAACAATATTGCAAAAGCATACTCTGGTATGTCTGTATTTGCTGGTGTAGGTGAAAGAAGTCGTGAAGGAAACGATTTGTTGCGTGAGATGATTGAATCTGGCGTAATTCGTTACGGTGAAGAATTCAAACATTCTATGGAATCAGGCGGATGGGATCTATCCAAAGTTGACATGAATGAATTGGCAAAAAGTCAAGCTACCTTAGTATTCGGTCAAATGAACGAACCTCCAGGGGCTCGCGCTCGTGTTGCTTTATCAGGTTTAACGGTAGCGGAATATTTCCGTGATGGGGATGGTGAAGGTGCTGGTAAAGATATTCTTTTCTTTATCGATAATATCTTCCGTTTTACTCAAGCAGGTTCCGAAGTATCAGCATTGTTAGGACGTATGCCATCTGCAGTAGGTTACCAACCTACTCTTGCTACTGAGATGGGTGTAATGCAAGAACGCATTACTTCAACCACCCGTGGTTCTATCACTTCAGTTCAAGCGGTGTACGTACCTGCAGACGACTTAACGGATCCAGCTCCTGCAACTACATTTGCTCACTTGGATGCTACTACCGTATTGAGTCGTAAAATTGCCGAGTTAGGAATTTATCCCGCAGTAGATCCTTTGGATTCCACTTCTAGAATTTTATCTAGAGAAATTTTAGGTGATGATCACTATAATTGTGCTCAACGTGTGAAAGCATTGTTGCAACGTTATAAAGAACTTCAAGATATCATCGCCATCTTGGGTATGGATGAATTGAGTGAGGAAGATAAATTGGTTGTATCTCGTGCTCGTCGTGTTCAACGTTTCTTGTCTCAACCGTTCCACGTAGCTGAACAGTTCACCGGTTTGAAAGGTGTATTGGTTGATATCAAAGACACCATCCGTGGTTTCAACATGATTATGGACGGTGAAGTGGATGAGTATCCAGAGGCGGCTTTCAACTTAGTTGGTACTATCGAAGATGCCATTGCCAAAGGTAAGAAGTTGTTGGAAGAAGCAGCAGCATAATTATAATATATATTCATATGTTTGTTGAAATTTTAACACCCGACACTACGCTTTTTACTGGGGATGCTGAATTAGTTACTTTACCTGGTAGCAATGGTAGTTTTCAGGTTAAACACAATCACGCCGCTCTTATATCGAGTTTAAATGCGGGAACGATTGAAGTCAAATCAAATGCGTCAAACAAATCCTTTACAATTACAGGCGGTTTGGTTGAAGTTCTATCGAATAAAGTAACCGTATTGGTGTAAATTAAAATAAGCAAGCCATCTAAATATGCGAAAGGCCACCTTAACGGTGGCCTTTCGGCTTTAATATTACTGTCCCCATTCTATCTGTAAACTTCAACAACTTGGTTTCAAATACCGATTATTCATTATTTATTGAATAATTTTATCGAAAAACGCTCAACTTACATACAACTGACATTCGTAAATGTAACGAAACATAAAATAAATTGTACACCATTGATGCAAATTCACTTTGTTATCAGTTTTAACTTTATCCCTTAACAAAAACAACACATACAAAATTACTTTTATCCGCGTTTTGTTAAACTTTGTCGATTACACTTTAAACAAATAACTAAGCTAAAAATTTCTATCTCATTAATTTTCTATTATTTAATCCATTTATTCTGTAATACAAATATTTACTGTTTAACTATTTAAAACCATATGTTAAACAATACCCATTGATAACATAGCGCAAAGTGTAGATATTTGTTTAACGATTCGCTATGAAGGTTACACAATTAAATTTCGACAAAATGATGGAGCAAGAATTAGCTCCACTCAGAAATTACGCTCTTTCCCTAACTCACGATATGGATGATACCAAAGATTTAGTGCAAGACACCATCTTGAAAGCATATCGATACCGGGAAAATTTTAAAGCCGGGACCAATCTCAGAGGTTGGCTATACACTATTTTGAAAAACTCCTTTATCAATAATTATCGAAGGAATCAAAAACGCAATACTTTTTTAGACAGTACTGAGAATACGTACTTTTTGGATATCCCTTCTCATAAAATCGATAACGACGCCGAATTAAAATTCATCAGAAAGGATTTAGATTCAGCTGTTGAATCGTTGCCATATGATTTGAAATTAACGTTCAAACTGAATGCAGAAGGTTTCAAATACCACGAAATTGCAGAGGAATTGAATATTCCTATTGGTACAGTAAAAACCAGAATTTTCATTGCGCGACGTGTTTTAAGAGAAAAATTAAAAGATTACGCCTTGGAATTTGGCTATCAGTTGCAACCAGCTTAAATTTACGTAGATGTACGTACCTGTTTCCGATCAATACACCTACCTTTTTCTTGATATAGTAACGATTTTAGGGCCACTTTTTTTATCATTCGATAAGAAAGTGGCTTTTTACAAATACTTCAAACCCCTTGCAATAGCTACACTTATCACGTCATTCCTATATATCGTTTGGGATGAGTGGTTCACTCAAATAGGAGTTTGGAAATTCAATTCCTCCTATCTATTAGGATACAAACTGGGTTCACTACCCGTAGAAGAATATGGATTTTTTTCTGTTGTACCATATGCCTGTGTTTTTATCTACATGTGTTTAAAAATGTACTTCCCAAAATTATCAATACCTTTCAACTCTACTTGGGCATTTTTTGCTGGACTATCCTTATTTATTTGCATCTTTTTTTGGGATAAAACGTACACTACTGTAACATTTGGACTTATATCAGTTACATTAATTTTAATGTTTATTTACTCCCAACAATTACTCAAAAGAATATGGAGTCATTTAGTTATAGCCTGGTTAATTGCCATTCTTCCCATGGCATACATAAACGGCGTATTAACGTCAAAACCAGTGCTTATCTACAACAATTTGGAGAATATGTCTCTGAGAATAGGAACAATTCCTTTTGAAGATTTCTTCTACAATTTCCTTTATATGCTTTGGAGCATCATGATATTTGAAGCCATCCAATTAAAAAATTCGTTAAATTCCTACGATTCAAGTAAATAATCCAATTGTAATTCTTTCGCAGGTTTATTCTTTACTTAATTTAGGTGCAAAAAATATTTAGCAAAAAGCGATAATAACGTTTTAAAGAATGGAAAAATATTCCAAGGCAACAAAAATCCTATTCAAATAGTATTGTAAGTCAGTTTTCTGCAATAGCATTACCCAACATAAAAAATCATTCGGGTGCGTATTACCAAATAGCCGTATGCATTACAGTTTTCTGCAATAGCATGACCCAACATAAAAAATCATTCGGGCGCGTATTACCAAACAGCCGTATCCTTTAATGATGATTCTTTCGCTTTCTTACGTTGTTGCTTTGTAAGAGGAACGGGTATGTATTTTTCAGGATATCGCTTCAAATCCATTAAAACGGATTTCAATTCTAAGGTGGTATTGTTCAAATTCTCATATAAATCATCGTCATAAATCAATTTACCTACATTCCCTTTACCCGAGTTAACCTGATTCGTTATTGCATTAATACCTCGAATAAGACTATCAGAATGCTCTAAGACACGAGATATTCTAAACGTATCCAACCCCTCGGTCGTTTTTTCAATACGATTTAGAGTCAAGCGAATTGCTTTATTATATTCTTTCAAATTTTCAGTAAACAGCGACAAATTTGACAATGAAGAGTTAATATAGCTAGAATTACTTGCAACCATACCACGAGAATCCCTCAATAATAACTTCATTTCATTCATTGCACCTGGTAATTCTGTTAGTGCCTGATCCAATCCAGGATGATGAAGAACACGATTCATTTGTGTTAATAATGAATCCACTTTCGAAGCAATGGGCAACACTTGATCATTTATTGCAGAAAATTGATCACTGGCATAAGTTCCCATTAATGTGTCTCCATCTTCGGCATAAACATTGGAAACTCCTAAAAGCAAACGTACTTTTTGACCACCGAGTAATTCAGATTGAATCTGAAACTTTGAATCTTTGGGGATGTCCAAGCTAGAAGCTACTTCAAAACGTGCCTCCATTCGTTTGCCATCGCTTGTAATATCAATTGAGGAAAGCTGACCAATCCGCAATCCATTATAAATTACTGAAGTTCCTACACCCAAACCTTGAGTACTATCATAATACACAATAAACTCCTTTCCTCTAGTAAATGGATTATCTTTTCCCCTCATAAAATTATAACCCAAAATAAGAATCGTAATTGCAATGGTAGTAAGTGTACCTACTTGAAACTCTTTAGAAAGACCTTTAAAAATAGACATTATTTCAAAATTACAAATTTTAATTTAAATCATATTAAAAGTCGACAAAACAACGAGGCAAACATACGGAGTTCTGAAATTTATTTATAAGTAACAAATTAGTGAAAAAAAAAGGCCTTGGAAATTAATCCAAGGCCTTTCCTTAATAAAGGTTATCTGAGAATTAGTTGTTTACAACCAATTTCTTAACTGCAGACTGACCGTTGTTTGTGATACGTACAAAGTAAACACCTTTAGCATTACCTGCTAAGTTGAACTCTTCAGTACCCATTCCACCTTTTACAACACGCGTAGCAACAGTAGCTCCTACTGAATTAACAACTTCAATGTTTACTGATTCGTTGTTATTTACAGCATAAGATACATTCACTAAACCAGTTGTTGGGTTTGGATGTACGTTAACCGCATCTTCCAATTTGAAGTTCTTAACATCCATGTAGGTGTTTTGACAATTTGGAGGATAAGCTACGTAAACTGTACGAGATACGATAGCAGCTTGGTTACCACTTGGATCAGAAAGTGAGTAGTTAATGAAGTAAACACCCGCTTCTAACACATTCACGTTATGAGAAACCACTTTCACCAAAGATTCAAGATCTTTAGCAGAATAGTAATTATCTTTTAGAATCAATCCAGTCATTGCCCAGAAAGGAGTACCTACACAAGCAGAAACTGGAGGTGCTGTCAATTCAGGAGCAATACGGTCAACCACTTTAATGAATCTCTTCTTGGTTGATTTGTTACCACTTGCATCAGTTGCTACAAATGTTTCAACATAAGTACCCAAAACATAAGGATCTACTTTACCTGTACGAACTACAGAAACTTGAGTTGGACCATAGTAGTTGTCAGTAACAGTAACTGAACGTGAACTGTAAGGATCATTCACATCATGCAACACTGTATCAGAAGTATTCAACTCAATGTTTGGAGCAATAAAGTCATCTACAATATAGTTAATTACATATCCGTCTTCGTCAGCTTTGTTACCAGATGGGTCAACTGCACTGTAGAAAATTGGATAAGTAGCACGTTGTTGATTATTAACAACACCGTTGAATCCTGGATCTTTCTTCAAGAAGATATTACCATTACATGGATCCAAAGCGTAAATATCATCAACGAAAGCAGTATTGATTTGTACGTTGATTGTCATGTTGTTAGTAATACGCTTACCTAAACGGTAGATACCTGGTTTTTGAGTATCGCGAACACGAACTACACGAACTTTTGTAGAAAGGTTGCCTTGAGCATCTTTAACCGTATAAGTGATATTGTAATCACCAGTAGCGCTAGGATCAACGGAACCGTTTACTTTAATTGCAGAGGTCAAATCACCATCAACTGCGTCGTTTGCAACTGCACCTGGATCGGTGAATGTTCCACACTGTTCGATAGTTACAGTGTCTTTTCCTTGTAAGGTCAAAACTGGACCTGTTCTATCCAAAACTACGATGATAGTACGAGTTTTAGGAGTTGCTTTGTTACCAGATGCATCAACTAAGTTGAATTCCATACTGTAAACACCCGCTACTGAACAATCCAAATCAGAAGTGATAACCACTTTATTGGTCAAATCGCCTTCTGTTGCATCTGAAGCTTTGTATGTTTGAGAAGCAACTTCTTGGTAGCAAGAGCTAGCAGAAGAACCTCTTTCAACACGCACAGTATCAGAACCAACCAATGTAATCACAGGAGCGGTATTATCGTTTGCCAATAAAATTGCGTAATCTTCAAATTCACCTACTTGGTTTACACCACAAGGACTGTTAGAGAATGAACCGTAAGAAGCACCTACACGCATTCTTGTTACACCTTCAAATGATTTTGCAATTTCAGGAACAGTGAATGAACCGTTTGCAATCAAACCTTTCATTGCACCTGTTGACATAACCTCTTCACCTGCATCGTCAAAGTCACCATCGATATTCCAATCGATCCATGCTTTATAGTTTACTTCATTTGAGCTTGTTTTACGAGCAACACTGATGCTGTAAGTTGCACCAAATGTCATGTTCATAGGACGGCCATCAGTGAATGAACTGTAAGAAACACCTGTTTCAGTTTCGCTATTTACTAAGAATTTGTTGTTCTTATCAACTACAGCAACTTTTGCAATTGCTACGTCTTTAGAAGTCATGTTTGTCAAAGGAATGCAATAGTCAAGGCAAATTACATATTTCGCTTTGATTACTTTCTTCTCTGTTGTTGTACGACCAGCTGTACCGTTGTATGCAGACAATGTAAATGTATAAGCACCACCCGCTGTGAACTCAATTTGTGGGTTTTGGCTCTTAGAAGTTGTTCCGTTTACATATTTGAATGTAGTTGGGAAAATGCTCCACTCGAATACATCAGCGTAATCAGTAGTAGTAGTGAACTTCACCGCTTGACCGATTGTTGGACGTAAGTTATCCGCTTTGAAATCTACGAACTCAGCTTTAGTTGGAGTGTAAACTGTGATATTCTTACAAGCAGTATCAAAACCAGTACAAGTTTGTGCAACCATACACACTTTGTAAGTACCGTCCGTATAGAATTTCTCAGTTGCATTTTCAGTGTAGAAATTATTGGTTACGTTACCTTGGTTATCAGAGATTTCCCAGAAGTAATTTGGAACACCTTTGGTATTGGCTGTTTTGTTAAAGAAGTTAGCAGCAGCACCATTACCAATTGGGTTGTATTCGATATCGAAGTTTGCATCTGGCAAAGTAGGAGTTTCCAAATCAGAATCCCAATTGATGATGAAACCACGAGAAACACCAGAACCGTTAGATTGGAACGTGATAAACGCAGCACCTGATTTTAATTTCAATACAGCAGTATCATACATAATTTGATTGCTCTTGTTGATTTTAGCAACCACTTTGTTTGGATCTTCTTGATCAAAATCGTAGATAGTCAAAATATCACCATCATCGGCCAAAGAAAGATCAGCAAATTTCAATCTGATTTCTTGAGCACCACAAGGTAAAATTTGGAAATAGTCGATAGATGTTTTTCTGTTGTTTGCATAATCACCGGAAGGGCCGTTGTGGTCAAACAAACGTCCGAAACGAGTAGTAGCCTCTTTTTGAGGACCCATGTAATTATCCAAAGTTGGCAAACACTCTACATAACGATCTTTACAAACCGTTTTAGAAGAACCTACACCATTTGTAGAGGTCAAACATACTTTATGCCAGCCCGCTTCGTTCATGTAGAACTTAGGGTTTTGTGCAGTAGAAACATCATCACCGATACCGGTTGGAGAGTAAATTTCCCAAGCCCAAGAAGTAGGACCGTTTGTACTCAAATCAAATAATTGAACCTCATAACCCAATTCCACTTCGTTGTTATCAGCGATGAAATCGGCAACAGGAACAACCGTAGGAGCAGTAATAGTTACGATTTTAGTAGTTGAGTCTTTGATACCGCAGTAGTCAACAACCATTTTTACATCGTACTTACCAGCAGATGTCCAACGAGCAGAACCTTTTGTACCTGTACCAGCGATAACCGCAGCAGCTTTGTCAAATGTCCATTTGTAAGATGCGCCTGGATTAGGACTTGATGCAGGGAATACTACAGGAGAACCTTCCCAGTTTGGACCAGTTGGAACGATGAAGTTAGCAACAGGTGTTGGGCCAAGTTTGTAGTTTACTTCCAAATCAAACACGTTACCGTATCCAGCAATTGATCCACATCCTTGGTTTTTAGTCAAAGAATAAGCAGTCATTGCACCGCGGAAACGCATGTGGCTTTTACCTGCTTTTGTGAAACAAGGTACTTTTACGTCGTACTTGTTTACTGAAGCTCCAATTACGTTAGCACTTGGATCTACTACACATTCAGCAGCTTCGAACTGTGAGTTCAAACTAACATCCATCCATACACCTGGACGTGTGTAGTAACCAGACCATTCTGTACCAGTAATTTCAATAGTGATTTCCTCACCAGCGGTTAGATCAATAGCAGATCCCTGATTTAAAACCCCTAAGTAAGTTGAATTGCTACTGCACTTCAAACTACTGTAGGACGCCAAAACAGCACCCGCCTTGTTTTTGATTGTTACCGCATCTAGGTCACCGCAGTAGCCGTACAAGCCACCACAGCCGTAAGCGAACGTACCCGAGCACGGAGTCTGAGCTTCTAGGCGACTTCCCGAGAATGCTCCCAAGACCATCGCACCAAAAACCAGCGCTTTTTTAAACATAGTAATTGTTGATTTCATAGATATACCTTTTGTATTAAGTTTTTCTTTGAGACGCAAGAAACAAAAAAGGTTGCAATTCTTTTTAATATCGAACTAAAAAAATATTAGTACTTAATCTCCGTTTCTAATACAAACAATTGATTATTAATTATTTACATTTATATTCGCTTTTTTATTTACATTTTCATGACATATAAAGCGAATTTCTTTCGCCACTTGCCGATTCAATTCAATCGTTCATCGAATTGCGTATCAGATCACTAAAACATTACTTCGGCTTGCGGATTTCTACGTGTTGTTTGTAACGTTTAATGGCTTTGAAAATCCCCATTGCCACCACCTGTTGCCCTTCGGCTGTCTTTAAATACTTCCGATTTTCGGAATTGGTCAAAAAACCCGTCTCGATCAATATAGAAGGCATAGAAGTTTGCCATAAAACCAAAAATCCAGCCTGTTTCACTCCCCTACTCCGAATATCGCTGATTTTAGCCGTTTCCTCTTCTACGTAGGTAGATAATCGCAAAGCCTGATTCAAAAAAGCGTTTTGAACCAACGAGAAAATAATGTGCCCCTCAGGCGAATTCGGGTCAAATCCTCCATAACGATCGTTATTTTTATAATCAGATTCGTAAACAATGGCTGAATTCTCACGTTTTGCTACATCTAAATTCCCCTTGTTTTTATGCAATCCCATAAAATAGGTTTCACTACCTTCGGCAGCAGTATTATCGTTGGCGTTGCAATGCACTGAAATAAACAAATCGGCTTCATTTCGGTTGGCAATATTCGGACGTTCCCACAATTTTAGTGCCTTGTCTGTGGTACGTGTATAGATCACTCGAACATCCGCCATACTGTCGGAAATCAATTTCCCTAATTTCAAAACTACACCGAGAGTTACTTGCTTTTCCCAAATTTCACCAGCACCGTTACAACCTGGATCGGATCCCCCGTGTCCTGCATCTAAAACAATGGTTTTAACCTGATCGACTTTCCGAAGTGGCTTTTTGGCAGACGGCAGAAATAGCATTAATATTGCAGTAGCAAAAAATGGGAAACCAATGATTAAAAATCGCTGGCTCATTTTTCTACATGAACCAATAAAATGTTTCAACCCAATTTTCGTTTCTTTCATATTTCCCCAACTTCAGCAAAATTCTTGCCGAATTTCGTATCGCAAATCCAATTATGCTAATTCGTAAACCAATACATATATATAGTATCGTGTGGATTGCCCTGATTTTCAGTTATTCTATGGGCTTTGTTCCCTTGTTTTCGGGGGATGCAATTGCTTTGTCTAAAAAATCAAACAGTTTTAGATCGATATCCAATTGCATGGATTCATTACCTCAGAATCCCCAGGATACGTCGCCGGTCAAAACATCCCCCAAAAAGAAAAACGACTTCAACGATATTGTAATCTTCAATTCTAAGGATTCCATGGTGCTCGATTTTAATTCCAAAAAAGTTCGCTTGTACCGTGATGCTCAGCTAAAATCGGCTCAAACTGAGTTGGAAGCCTACTATATTGATGTTAATTTAACCAACAAAGAGCTATTTGCAAAAGGACAAATTGATAGTTCAGGCAGGTACACGAATAAACCCATTTTGGTTGATAATAAAGAAAAATACACGGCCGATTCCATGCGCTACAACAGCGAATCGAAAAAAGGCAAAGTCTATGGACTGCGTTTGGTTCAAGACCAAGCCCACATTCATTTAGGTACTGTATTGAAACAAAATGACGGCTCTTTTACCGGAGTTCATGGTAAAATTACTACCTGCGATGCCGATCATCCTCATTTTTATTTGAACGCATCAAAAGTTAAAGTTATACCTAATAATAAAGCACTATTCGGACTATCTAACTTGGTTTTCGCCGAAATTCCTACCCCTATAGCATTGCCTTTTGGGCTTGCACCACTTCGTAAAGGACAACGCGACGGCATTATTTTCCCTTCGTTGGGTTTCAATGGTATAAACAGCGGATTTTACCTGCAAAATTTTGGATATTATATGGGGTTAGGACCCAACGCCGATGTCCAACTAAATTCTGATGCTTATTTAAATGGAGATTTTCGACTAGGAATGCAAACGCAGTACTTTAAACGTTACCGATTTAGAGGAAATTTGGCTCTTCAATACAGTCAATTCTCAAACGGAGCCGAGGAAACATCTCCTGCTTTTGATCGAAATCGGGATTTCAGTGTAAAATCGCAATTCAATTTGGACCCCAAAGTTTTCCCAGGATTTACATTTGGCGGTAATATTAATATCGTAACAAAAGGCTTCAACCGCCGAAACAGCCGCGACATTAACAACTTATCTAACAACCAGTTCACATCGAGCATCAACATAAGCAAACAACTTTTTAAAAACAAGCTAAATCTTTCTGCTGCTGCTCGTCATTCACAAAACACGCAAAATGGAGATTTCAAATTGGACTTACCTTCGGTAAATATCGGGGTTTCTTCATTAACACCTTTTGCACGAAAAACCGGCAGCAACAACAAATGGTATCAGCAATTGCGTTTGAGTTATAGCGGTAATATTGCCAATCAAATCTTAACTAAAGACACCATCATATTTTCGGATCGATATACAGAAGCATTCAATTCCATTAATTCCGGATTAAAACACAGCATTCCTGTTACCACAAATATAAAACTTTTTAAAGGAATATTAAATTTATCACCGTCGTTCAATTACCAAGAAAATTGGCATTTTAAAGGTCAGATTCAAACCATTGACACCCAAACAAATAAAGTAGTTTACCGAGATACTCAAGGCTTTTTTCGTCAGTATGGTTACAATGTATCTACTAGTCTAAAGACAAACATATACGGAACTTTTAACAATTTAAAATTGGCAAATATTCGAGCCATTCGACATACGATTACACCCAGCATTGGTTTTACTTATGCCCCCGAAATAGATCCTTTCAAAAAAGGTTGGAGTAATTATTATCGCGACACATTGAACAGAGTTAAATCTTACAGTTTATTTGAAAAAAGTGTAGTAGGAAATTTAAATCAATTTGCAAATGGATCTATTAATTTTTCTATGAATAACAACTTTCAAGGGAAAAGATTGGTTGAAGGCGATACTACTGGTAAGAAAACTGAAAAGTTTAATATTATCGATCAAATACAACTATCAACCAACTACAACATGTTTGCAGATAGTTTGAAATGGAGTGATTTTAGGGGATCTTTTAATACCGTTTTATTCAAGAAATTAAGAATTAACTCGAACGCAAATTTTAGTCCGTATTATAGAACAACAAATGGAGTTACTCTAAATACGTTTAATTTTGAAAAGGGAGGAAATTTATTGCGTTTTAAATCGGCAGGTGTCAATATTAACACCACCTTGAGTGCAGATGATTTTACCAAAGACAAAAAAGGTGGCATTGGCAATAGGGTCCCCCAAAAAAAATACAACGAAGAAGAAGCGGAGTTGAATGATATTCGCAACAACCCGATGGGATATTACGACTTCAATATTCCTTGGAGTTTGAATTTTGGCTACATGTTTAATTACAATGGCGATGTTTCAAATGCAAATAACCGCATAAGTGCTAACGAATTCACCGTTTCTGGCGACATTTCAATCACCGAAAATTGGAAAGTGAGTTATAGAACTGGATATAATTTCAGGTTAAACGAAATTGCAGGTTCTCAGTTCTCGGTAATTCGAAATTTGCATTGTTGGCAGCTCGAATTCATGTGGGTTCCAACAGGATATGGTAAGCAATGGGTGTTTACATTGCGTCCAGTCAGTAGATTATTACAAGATTTAAGATTACCTAAGCGGGTTTATTCGAATCCTGCGTTGATGTAAAATAATTTTAAATGTACTACGTTAATACACGTATTATGTTTTTTAACAAAAAAAACTATGCTAAAAAATAAAATCCTTTTAGGTATAATTATTATAGTGTTCTGCTTTACAATAGAAAAAGCATCAGCGCAAAAACCTACTTTTATACCCCCCCCACAATACCACACCAAATATTATTTCCGTCATTTTGATTATCCATTATATGGAATCGAATTGAGTAAAACGAATGAAGGCGATTTTTCTAAAACTCCTTTAACTGAGTATTTAAATAAAAATTATGTTTTGTTGGGAGTTAGAGAAAAAGTAGGTTTCAAAAAAACATATAAACACAATTGTTATTCGCCCAATAACCAGTCGTTGGGATTAACCGATACACTATTGGTGTACTCCAATTGGGGGTATGATTCCATTAGATCTGTTGCAGAGTTAGCCCCACTATCGCCCTACTACATGTTTAAAACAGAAGTAACTAATTTAATGTGGAAGGAGTTTTTGGATGATATTACAGCAGGACAAGCATTTAAATCGGGGAAATCCGACAGTATGGGTTGGAAGAAATCGGCGTTGTACCCAGATACTACCGTTTGGGAGTCAAAACTCACATTTAACCAGCCTTTTGTGAATTATTACTTTCAACATCCTGCCTATCACGGTTATCCTGTTGTGGGAATCAGTCAATTCCAAGCTACGCAATTTACGGATTGGTTGGAGTTTAAGTTAAACAGCCAATTTAAGCAATACTTACCTAAGGGTTATCGAATTCAGGTGGATTTACCTACAGCGGCGGAATTTTCAGCAGCTGTTAATTATAATCAAACCTATTGGGCCATGAAATCCGGTGGTTTAGTTACTAAAAAGCAATTAAAAAACGTCAGTATTCAACAACGTTATTATGTAAATAATGAAGTGACGGAAAATCCAGAATTAATTAGCTGGGTAGGTTCCGATTATTTTTCATTAAATGTAACTTTGAGTACATTAACCGAAATCAATGGCGGAGATATAATCACTCAGCGCGGGGTTTATTTGAGAGACTCGAAACGCGTCAATCCTTTTAACCGGTCGTTGGATAATATCAATTCTGTCTTTTTTATGATGACAGTTCAAAGCGGAAGTTTCCCCATTTCTAATTTACAAGGAAATGTAGAAGAATGGACATCCACCCGTGCTAAAGGACATTTGTTGGATGCTAAACAATGGATGTACACCCGACAAGGGAGATTAATTATCAATCCCGATATTCACGTCCCCGAATCTGAATTGGAAGGATTACTTCATACCGAAAAGGAATTGAACACCCATTTTGCGGTTAAGGGCGGAAGTTGGAATGATGAGTTTCATTATTTGGATCCTTGGGCTGTAAAAATCCAACGCGGTGATTATAAAAGCGCTACTTTGGGCTTTAGAATTGTTATAAGAATCGTTTCAGAAATGTAAATCATTGAAAAAATAGTAAATGTAATTTTGACACTTACTAGTTTTTAGGTAAATTGCCGGTCAAATTTGAACGATTTATGCGAAAAATTTACCGGAATGGAAAATTAATGGGGCTATTGTTATTAGGAATAACGATGGTTTCACAATCGCAAGCTCAAACATCCAAAGGTGTTTCTCTTGCAAAAGATACCGCAGTAAATCCCAATGAAGTTGAAAGCATTGGTGATGTGGTAATTATCGGTTATGGACGTCAATCCAAAAGAAATGTGGTGGGATCTATTTCTTCTGTAAGCGGAAAAGAGATAGCGGAATTACCTACTCAAAGTTTCGAAGCGGCATTGCAGGGTAAAGCTGCAGGTGTGCAAGTTACAGTAGGTTCAGGTATGGCTGGTTCGGCTTCTTTAATTCGTATTCGTGGTGCTGCATCGATTTCTGCTGCCGGTGATCCACTTTATGTAATTGACGGTATTCCAATTACGCAAGATTACTTCATGAATCGCAGCAATGGATTTAACTATGGGGGTGGATTCAACAATAACCCCTTGGCCAGTATCAATCCTGAAGACATTGAGAACATTGAAATTTTGAAAGACGCTGCCGCGACGAGTATTTATGGATCTCGTGGATCAAATGGGGTAGTTTTAATCACAACCAAACGTGCTCGCAAAAAAGGATTAAAATTCGATGTGAGTACCCGATTTGGAGCAGCTGTTCCAACTAAAATGCCCACCATGTTGTCGGGCAAAGAATGGTTGCAACTATACGAAGAAGCTTGGTACAACGACGGTAATGTGGGAACACCCAATCTCGATCGCATTGGATTGCGTTTGAACTGGGAAGACGTACAAAATACCAATACCGACTGGGTAAGTCAGATGATTGGTGTGGGAATCAAGCAAAATTACAATATCGGAGCGAACTACGCAGGCAAAAATTTCGCGTTGAAATACATTATTTCTTCTGATGACAATGGTTCATATATCAAAGGCAACAAATACGAACGTTTGAGTCATCGTTTAAACGCTGATTTACGCCCAATAAAAGGTATGAACATTCAACTTTCGCACAGCTTAAGTCGTGGTACAAACTACCGGGTTGATGCTGCGTGGGCAGGAGGTTTGGGATCTGCAATGAGTACCATGTTGAACATTTATCCGTTGGATCCTATTTATGATTCTGCAACAAAAAGCTACTTATCGCCAGTTGGTTTACATACAGTTCGTGACCTGAAAAACTGGAGAAGTCAAGAAATTAGAACCATTAACAATGCAAGTATTAGCTATGAAATTACTAAAGACTTGTCGATTAATGCAAGTGGTAGTATGGATTATATGGATTACAACGAATATTTGTATGAACCTGCGAAATTGATACGTTACTACAATCAAAACTATGCTCAAAACGGAAATGCGAAATGGTACCCTGCATGGACCAGAAACTACAACTACTTTGTAACTGCAAATTGGAATAAAGAAATCACTAAAAATCAAAGCGTTTCTGTGATGTTGGGTCACGAATATCAAAATTCATTGACTCATTCCAAATATGTGGAGAATTTCGATGCAACCGGACCTGTAGATCAAGTGGCTATTCCCGATACAGCACTATTAAGTCGATACAATACACCTTATAATTGGGCTTTTTTAAGCTTTTTCGGTCGTTTAAACTACAATATCAACAATAAGATTAACATTCAGTTGACGTCAAGATGGGACGGAAGCAGTCGCTTCGGTAGCAACAATCGTTACGGCTTTTTCCCAGCAGCGGCTATGGGGTATATCCTTTCTGAAGAAAAATTCATGAAGAAATTCAAAGCAATCAACTTCATGAAGGTGCGTGCGGGAATCGGAAAATCGGGTAATGCCAACTTCGATAACTACGCGCGTTGGGGCACGGTAACTCCTAGTGGAAACCTACCTTTGTACAACGGCAATCCACAGCTTGCTCCTGCTCGTTTAGAGAATCCAAATTTACGTTGGGAAAGCACCATCAACTTTGATGCGGGTATCGAAGCTACTTTATTCAGAGGTAGAATCAGCACAGAATTGACGTATTACAAAAAATCCACCAAAGACGTTATTATGAACGTATCCATTCCTACACACATTGGATTTGGAAGTTTCTATGATAACGTAGGTCAAATCGAAAACGAAGGGATTGAATTCACTTTGAAAACAATCAATATCCGCACAAAAAAATTCCGTTGGACCTCCAACTTAAACATTGCTCGTAACTGGAATGCAATTACCAGTATCGGAGTTTACCAACCCGATGCAATCAGTGGTGGTACGAACGACACTCGTGTTGTGGTTGGTCAACCCGTTGGAACTAACTTCTTGGTGAGATATGCGGGTGTAAACAAAGAAACCGGTGCGCCTATGTATTACGACATCAATGGAAACATTACTGATAAATGGGATCCATCTAACCGTGTGGCAGTGGGAAGAATTTTGCCCGACGCTTTTGGTAACTTGAACAATACCGTTAATTGGAGAAATTGGGAATTGAACGCCAATATTTATTTCAATATCGGGGGAAGCATTTACGAGTCATCCTTAAAACGTCAAATGAGTTTAATTACCGATTGGAACATGGATCCTCGTGTTCTTGACAGATGGCAAAAACCTGGCGACGATGCAATTTATCCCAAAATGACTTTAAGTACATTTAATCATGGTGCAACTACACCTTGGATCAATACGGATTTGTGGTTGCAAGATGGAACATATGCTCGTTTAAGAAGTCTATCTTTAGGTTATAATTTACCTAAAGCATTGGTTCAACGTTGGAAGTTGGATAATGCAAAAATCATGTTTGTTGCTACAAATATCTTGACCTGGACTCGTTTTACAGGATTGGATCCAGAAATTGCACGTGATTTTGAAAACGCAACGGACCGAAACATGAGTGGTAGTATTACCTATTTGACCCCTCCTCAAGAGAAAAGTTACAGTATTTCTATCAACTTAAGCTTCTAATTTTAAAATAACAAAATCATGAAAAAGATGTTAAAATTCGGAAAATATATAGCAGTTGTTTTAGGATTGAGTGCCCTAGGAACATCCTGCGAAAAAATGATTGAAACTCCCCCACCTAACGAAATTTTGGTGGAAGATGCAATACAAAACACTCAAGATCTTCAAAAATTATTGAACGGAAGTTACAACGAGGTTGCTAATTCTTTTGGGGGATTTTATCAAACGATGGCTGAATTGATGTCAGACAATTTAGCTCTTCCCAACAACAACGACTACAGAGAGATTTACAACCATAACGTATTGTTTTTCAATACCACCAGTGGTGCGTTCTATTCTCAACTATATCGCGCAATATTCCGTGCTAATTTCGTGCAGGAGCACATGAGTGATGCCAAAGACTTAACAGCAGAAGATTCCAAGAGAATTTCTGGAGAGGTTGCTTTTATACGTGCACTTTGTCACTTTACTGCGGTAAGAATGTATGCTCAACCCTGGGGATATACTGCAGATAATTCACACGATGGAATCGCAGTTGTACGCACTGTAGTAACTACTCCACAAAAAAGAGAATCTGTAGCTACAGCATATGCTGCAATTGAAGACGATTTGAATATGGCAATCGCCAACTTGCCTGAGTCGAATAATGGTTATGCTACCAAATGGGCGGCAAAAGCGTTACTGGCACAAGTGGCATTCCAAAAAGGGGATTACAACACTGCCATTAAAGAATCTAACGATGTAATTGGTTCTGGACTTTTCACACTATCTGATACTGTAAATGTGTTCACTACTTCTGCTGAATCTGAACATATTTATTCCATTATTTCGTACGGTGTTAACGACCAAAGAAGCGGTTCATACACTAGCAATTTTGCTTCTGGTGTTCCAGCTTGTCAAATGGACAAAGCATTGTATGCATCCCTCGATAACAAAACAACCGACAAACGTTTAATGTTGCTTTCTGTGGTGAATAAAGGGGCGCAAAATGAATTTATTAGATCCAATATGTTCAACCAACCTTACTTTAATGTACCCGTTTTGCATCTTAAACAAATGTTGTTGATTCGTGCTGAATCTATGGCTACTCTGGGAACAGATTATGCTCAAGCAATTACCGACATTAACGTAATTATCAATAAATCGTACACGGTTCCACAATTATTGGATGCCAACGCCACTCCTGCTGAAATTTTAGCTCGTATTCGCCAAGAACGTAGAGTTGAATTGATGTTTCAAGGAGATCGCATTCACGAAGTCAAGCGTTTGGGAGCCATCGAAAAAGAGCGTATGTTCATTCGCGGACATGAATGGAATTGCAAAGGAATGCTTATGCAATTCCCTATCACTGAAAAAACGGATATATTTAACATTAACCCAACAGGAGGATGCGACTAATGAAAACACTAAAATTAACTACACTTTTTGCTTTATCTAGCATGATATTTTTTGCATCTTGCAAAAAAGAAACACGAGAATTGGGTCCAAGAGCCAATCAACGTGAAGGAATTTCTGCCAACTGGACACTTTACCGTGTGCAACAAATAGACGTTAACGTACAATTGGCATTCCAAGAAAGCGATACTTTGTTGGATGTCACTGAAACCATTATCAATCCCATTTCATCATTATCGCCAATGGAAATCGCTTTCAATCAAACCGATTCAACCTGCACTGTTACAACTGGACAAGGCAGCGATATGTTTGGATTGAATAACGGGAAATGGAACTTTGACAATAGCAACTACCCGAGTAAAGTACTCTTTAATCAAGGTTCGGTGAATGAAATGTCGTTCCCATTGGTTCGTCCTGTTCGTCCTCAAGATAAATTCTTGGTATTGAAATACAACAAATTGTGCGGTACAGAACGCACTGTATCTTATCATCTGTGGTTTGTTCGCAAATAATTGGGAGGAAAACTAAAATAAAAAAAGAATGAAAAAGCAATTATTTATACTTTTAAGCGTATTCACTGCGGGCAGTGCTATGTCGCAAAAAGCTTGGGTGGAACCCGATCCCATCAACCCTAACGACAGTATAACGGTTTGGGTAGATTTGAATAAATGTGCAGATTATGGTAGTCCAGTTCTAGCTGGTACAACAGATGATTTGTACATGTGGACATGGTCGCCTAGAGAACATCCTGTTGGACATCCCCTAAACAACGGTTCTTGGGGCGCGTCTAACGAAGCTCTTAAGTTACAGAAAGCTGGAAATGGATTGGTTTACTACCGAATGATTCCCACCTCGTTTTACGAAGTATCGGCAGCACAAGTTTACGGAAGTCCAATTAAACTTTTGGTTAAAAAGAAAAATGGGTCGGATGATTGCGGTGGACAGGAGTGCAAAACGGAAGATTTAGAAATCAAAATCGAAGCTCCCAAAACAGGTCCAAAGAAATTATACTCGTTTCCAGGTTTAAAAACCAAAGATACATTGAGCATTACCCCCAACGATGTAATCACTATATTTTACGATAACAAGTTAGAAACTACGGATTCCTTAAAAGGCAGAAATGATTTTTACTGTGTTATTAAAGCGAGAGTGGGTACTGGTACTGAGGAGTTTGTTTTTTATATTGACGGCGATAACATCAAAGCTGCAGACCGAGATATTGCAGGGAAATTGCCTCAAATGAAAATGAAGGATTACGGTAATGGCAAATTTGGATTCAGTTTCATCCCAAATAAATTAATGGCGGGTGCTAACACTCAAGGAAAACAAATTTTGTCTATCAAATACAAGATCGTTCGCGGATACATCCGCAAACAATACGATTGGGTTACTGAATCTCCAGAGTACTGGTTTAATACAGTTTGCCAATAGTTGTAAACAAAACGATTTACATGTAAAAAAATTCGTTTAGTAATTGTGAACAAAAAGGCCGCTGAAGCGGCCCTTTTTGTATTTTGAATGTTTGGATAACATTTACGTTTAACTATTAGGAATTTCCCCAAAGCTTAAGCATATCTTCAAATTACTCTTAAACCCCGCAATTCCTAGCAAAGCCGAATACTCCGAAATTCCTAGCAAAGCCACATACCCCGCAATTCCTAGCAAAGCCAAATACTCCGAAATTTCTAGCAAAGCCGAATACTCCGCAATTCCTAGCAAAAAGAATCGCTAAACCACTCCTATCACTTCAATCTCGTTGCGCGTGATGTCTTCCAACGTTTCTTGTCGGCGAATCAAGTGTGCCTTCCCCTGATAAAACAAAACTTCTGCCGGACGTAAACGAGCGTTATAATTGTTACTCATGGTGTAGGCATACGCCCCAGAATTCTTAATTCGTAAAATATCCCCTTCTCGAACTTCTGCAATCTTGCGATCATAACCCAAGGTATCTGTTTCGCAAATGTATCCCACTACACTATATAAACGCGTAGTTGCCTTGGGGTTACTGATATTTTCTATATGATGGTAAGCATCATAAAACATGGGACGAATCAAATGATTCTGCCCACTATTTACACCAATAAACACTGTACTTGTAGTTTGCTTTATCACGTTGGCTTTCACCAACAATGAACCGGCCTCTGATACAATAAACTTTCCGGGTTCAAACCACAGCTGCAATGGTTTCCCATAACGCTCACAAAACGCGAGAAAAGCATCCGAAATACGATTTCCAATCTCTTCTATATCGGTGACAATATCGCCTTCCTTATATGGAACTTTAAATCCAGAGCCAAAATCCATAAATTCTAAATCCGGGAATTGATCTGCCGCTTCGAATAATAACTCTGCACCTCTTAGAAACACATCAGCATCCAAAATATCCGAACCCGTATGCATGTGAAGTCCATTAACATGAATTTTGTGCGATTCAATAACTCGCTGAACATGTCGCAATTGATAAATAGAAATACCGAACTTGGAATCAATATGTCCCACGGAAATATGCGAATGTCCACCCGCCATGATGTGCGGATTCAGTCGAATGCAACAAGGCACGGTATTACCGTATTCATTTCCAAATTGTTCTAAGATGGAAATATTATCTATATTGATACGGACACCTAAATCTACTGCTTGACGAATTTCTTCAAAATCCACGCAATTCGGGGTGTACATAATTTGATCAGGAGTAAATCCAGCCCTAATTCCCAATTGAACTTCCTGAATAGAAACGGCATCCAAGCCAGATCCCTGATTCCTTAGAATGCGTAAAATATTGATATTATTCAACGCTTTCATAGCATAATGCAAATGCACGTCCACTTGGCCGAAGGCTTTCTTTAAACGATTATATTGATATTCAATTTTCTCACCGTGGTACACATAAATGGGAGTACCAAATTCCTCAGCAATTTCTAATAGTTGTTTTGAATTTATGTCTTTCATTTTCATTTCTCTTTTGGGATTCTTTCAAGTCAATATTTTTTCCGGTGTCCACTTAATGTGATCAAAATCAATTCACTGCCACATTCCAGAGACCACTTAATTTGTGATCAGAAACAATTCACTGCCACATTCCAGAGACCGCTTAATTTGTGATCAGAAATAAAAAAACGCAGTATTTTGGGGGTATTTTTTTTCAGTTATTTTGTAGTAATGGGGTTTGCACTATTTCAATGACCATCTTCAAAAAAATCAAAAAAAAGAGCGGGGTTTTTACACCCCGCTCTTTATTGACTCGCAAGGTGCAAGGATTATTTTTCTTTTTTCTTAGAATTTACGTCAACAACAATTGGAGTTGCGATGCAGATTGAAGAATAAGTACCCACGATAACACCGATTAACAATGCCAATGAGAATCCTTTCAATGCATCACCACCAATGATGAATAATACCAACAATACAAAGAATACAGTTGCTGCAGTAATTATCGTACGACTTAATGTATCGTTAATTGCTGTATTGATAAGTTTTTCATCATTCAAACTACCGCGATTTTCGCCCATAAACTCACGAATACGGTCAAACACAATCACCGTATCATTGATGGAGTAACCTAACAATGTTAATAATGCAGCAATCAAATGCTGATCAAACTCGGTTGCAAAAGGCATGTAGCCGTCAATGATTGCGAAAACACTCAACACTACCGCAATATCGTGGATCAATGCAATTGTAGCTCCAATTCCATAAGATACGCTTCTGAATCGCAACACTATATATAAGAAGATACCAACAATAGTCAAGATCACTAAGAAGGTACTTTTGTTTCTAGTTTCAGTTGCAATAGAAGCACCAACACTTGTAGTTTGTAAAACTGGACTTTGAGTGTCTTCTGAGTTTACTAATTCAAAACCATTTAATGCAGCCAATAAATCTGTTTCAACTTGCTTACGAGCTTCTTTGGTTGCTTCTTTGAACTTGTACGTTGTTACAATTTTAAACTGACCTTCAGATCCAAATGATTTAACTTCATTGCTGGAACCTTCCAATTTTTCATCCAACGCTTTTTTGATATCTTCTGTACCATAAGACTTACTCGCATCAAATTGTATTACAAAGGCGTTACCACCCTTGAAATCGATACCGGTTGAAATTCCTCCTTTTGAAATAAATGCAACAACACCAGCGGCGATTACCAAAGCAGATACGATATAATACTTTTTACGATTTCCAACGAAATCAATATTTTTACCTTTAAGGAAGTTCTTGTTCCAAGTGGTGTCAAATGAAATGCTCTTCCCTTTCGCTACACGGCGTTCTAACATCAAACGAGTGATGAACAATGCCGTAAACATAGAACTGAAAATACCTATAACTAAGATAACAGCAAATCCGTAAGCTGGGCCAGAACCTGCGAAGGTCAAAATAAAACCAGCCAATAATGTAGTGATGTTAGAATCGATAATCGCGCTCAATGCATGTTTGAATCCTAGATCAATAGCTGAACGCAAACCTTTGCCTTGCGATAATTCATCTTTAATACGTTCGTAAATCAATACGTTCGCGTCAACGGCCATACCTACCGTTAAGATGATACCTGCCATACCTGGTAATGTCAATGCAGCACCTAAACTACTTAACACTCCCATAATCAAGAATACGTTACCTAGAACCGCAACGATGGAAATCCAACCAGCACGGTTGTAATACAACACCATAAATACGATAACTGACAAGAAGCCAATTAACAAAGAGTTTAAACCTTGTTTGATAGAAGCATCTCCCAAAGAAGGTCCTACGATTTCAGAAGCAACGATACGTGCAGGAGCAGGTAATTTACCCGCTTTCAATACGTTTGCTAAATCTTGAGCTTCACGAATATCAAAGTTTCCACTGATTTGAGAATTACCCCCTGTGATTTTTTGATTTACCACGGGAGCTGAATAAACACGATTATCCAACACGATTGCGATATACTTACCAATGTTAGCACCGGTTACTTGAGCCCATTGAGAAGCAGCTGAAGCTGTCATCTGCATTGTTACTTCAATTTGACCTGTTTGATTGGTGTTTTCGCGTGCATCTTCGATGATGTTTTCATCACCTGATGCTAGTGCGGCGTTGCCGTCGCGATCTCTTTTCAAGAAATACACAAAGTATTCATCTGAATTAACTACTTCTTTTCCAGAAGCATCGTAATCTGCTGGCTTAGCACTGTAAGCTACTTTTACCGATGGTTCTAAAATCGATTTGAATTGTTCTTGAGTTAAAATTTTCTCTAATAACTCACGATCACCGCCTTTGATACTAGCTACCACTGGACCTTCACCTCTACCAAATGGCTTCAAAATGGCTGCCAAAGCATTTTTCTTATTGTTATTTGAGCTTGCAACTTCAGAAGAAGCAACAGAATCATTAGCATTTAAACTATCTTTAACCGTAGTATCAGCCACAGTGTTTTCAATTGCAGCCACAGAAGCCGTGTTACCTGCTTTCAACAAATTGTTTAATATACGTACACCTTCTGCCCCACTGTACACTTCATAAAATTCAAGTGCCGCACTCTTTTCTACCAATTCTTCCATTCTGCGAGGATTGTCAACACCAGGTAATTCAACACTGATTCGACCACCATCAACCTCTTGAACAACAGGTTGAGTTACATTCGCTTGGTTGATACGTTTTTCAACAACCGATTTCACGTTAGAAACCGCAGTAGAAATAGAACTTCTTAGATAATTGATTACTTGTGCCTCGGTTGCATCAGATTGAATAGAAGAAGTATTCCCCTTTACAAACAATACTGCCAATTTACGGTCTTTCGCAACCGCTTTAAATGAGTTAACAAAAGCCGTTACGTATTCAGTTCCTTTGTCGCGCTCCTCAACGTTTGCCATTTCCAAAGCCTTCAACATATCTGAATCTGTAGGATCGTTTGCCAAAACCTTAATAATAGCATCTTTCTCTACTTCCAAGATTACGTTCATACCACCGCGTAAATCAAGACCTAAATTGATCTCTTTTTGTTTACATTCAAAGTAGGTGTAGTCCACCATTCCCAAGAAATTGTAATAGGGTTTGTTACCTAAACTGTCAATGTAACGACGATAAGCATCCTTTTCACTGAATCCCATCTTGGCTTTCTTAGCCGCAAATTCTTTTGCTTCGCGCTCAAACCCTCTAGCTTTAAATGTAAAGCTCAATTGGAATAAAGAAGCTAGCGCCAGAACGATGGAAAAAACTACAAGCGATTTATTGTTTTTCATTATTTCTTATTAAATACTAATTGATGCAAATTTATTTTTAAGGTTGCGAAAATAACGAAAAATTCTATGTTTCACGCTATCTAATAATGGTTTATAAATAATTTTCAACTACAGCACTTATGCCGTCAATATCTTGGTTCTTCATGCACCTGAAATGTTTTTGAGGACATTCAGAATAACCCAGCTTAGAACAGGGCCTGCAATCTAAATCTAAGACATTAAAATGATGTACGTTAGCCGTGTTTCTTACAGGAGGAGACATGCCAAACTCGGGTACTGTGTTTCCCCATATCATCACCAAATTGCAGCCCAAAGCAGCAGCAATATGCGCCATTCCGGTGTCGCCTGAAAGTACTACTTGCGACTGTTTTGCCAACCAGGCAGAATCGTTTAAATTTAATTGGCCACAAAAGTTCAACAATTTATCGGGGAATTGCAACATCAATTGTTCCGACAATTTTGATTCGTTTGGACCACCTAATAACACCACCCGCGAATTAACTTTATTTATGATGGATTCCAACAATTCTAGTGGCATTTGTTTGGTTGCATACGTTCCACCCAGAACCAGAGCAACGAACTTTTCCGGTAGTTCAATGCTCGTCTTTGGATTTTCAATAAAAAAATCCAAAAAACGATCTGCGTTTTGCAAATTTTCCAAATCCAAACCCAAATGGGTCAGCAAACTTAAATTTCGGGTCACAATATTCGATACAGCCGGTTTATTACCCACTGAATTGGAACCATCTCCCCAGTAAACATCCGTGCGATCAATTCCCTTTGTACTCGAATTTACATCCCCCGAAAAATCAAACAATATTCGACGAATCCAAGATGAACCCAAAATCCATTTACCCCAACTTCCTTTGGAACTTAAAACCAGTGCTATTTTCTGTAAATTCTGTTTTGGTAAGGAACGATTGGGCACGCTCCATAGTCGCAATTTAACCATTCGACTTCGAAGATTATTGTGCAAATCCACCAAAAAATCATAGTCGGTTTCGAACATTTCCGACCGCTGAGTCCGATTTTCCCATTCAATTAGATGATCAATATATGGATTTCCATTTACAACCTGTTTGAACTTCCCCTTGGTCAGAAAATGCAATTCGGCGTTTGGATAATTTTGCTTAATCCAACGAAAAACTGGCGTACACAATACAATATCACCAATAGAACTAAAGCGAACAATTAGAATCCTCATCAAAACCCTTTTTTGATTCTTCTTAGTTCCAAAAACGCCTCAAACTCATCCATCGACAAGGCATTCAGCGTATTTTGAACCAATAATCCGCCCTTACGAGCAGCAAGTGTACCGAAATACATATCACCGTAACCCGATTTTTCATGGGCATCCGGATTTATACTAATTTTTACGCCTTTTTTTTGTGCATATTGCAACCATTTCCAATCAATATCCAATCTGTATGGATGGGCATTTAATTCTACAACGACATCATTTGCAGCACAAGCATCAATAATTCGCTGATGGTTAATAGGATACCCTTCACGAAGCAGTAAAAGCCGCCCTGTGGGATGTCCTAAAATGGTAGTAAACGGATTTTCTATGGCACGAATCAGTCTCATTTCCGCTTTTTCTTGATCCATTTTCAATCCACTATGAATGGAAGCCACCACAAAGTCCAAGAGTTTGAGAACTTCATCGGGATAATCCAAACTGCCATCTGCTAAAATATCACTTTCCACACCTTTGAAAATTTTAAAAGGAGCCAAATGTTCATTCAATTCATCAATTTCTTTCATTTGAGCAATCAATCGCTCCGAGCTGAGACCGTTTGCATAACCAGCTGATCGAGAATGATCGCAAATTCCCAAGTATTGGTATTTTTCGTATCGCGCATGTTCAGCCATTTCTTTGAGAGAATTCAGGCCATCAGAATACGTTGTATGGTTATGTAAAACCCCTTTCAAGTGCCAAAACTCAATGAACTCGCCGCGCAAATAGTCCGATTCCAATTCGTCCAACCCTTCACGTTGTTCAGGTATCACAAATTCAACACCTTGTTTTTGGTAAACGTGCTCTTCCGATATAAATGTTGAACTTCCCAATACATAGCCCAATTTGCGCAAATGTTCAGCAGAACCCGTAATTTCAAAATGCTTTTGTTCAAAATCCTGTTTGGAAACACAGTATATAGAAACGGGGTATTGTCCCAATAATATCAATTTCAATTCCACCCCATCTTGAGAAGCGACCATAGTGCTGCTTGAGCTTTCAACAGAATCTGGATGCAACGGGGTTTTACTGCCATCTTCTATTTCTTTATTATTTTGAACCAAATATTCCGTCAATTCCACAGATGATATATCCGTTATCATTTGAATTCGAGATAATGTGGTTGCACATCGGCGCATTTCACCGGTAATTTCTGTTCTGTTTTGGGGGAAGTTAGACTTGATTTCAGAAATTAAATCATTGGCCGGATTGAGCAATCGTGCATAATGCCAACTTCCTTGAGAAACCATCGAAAACTCAATTGCATGAGCTACCTCTGCCTGGGTTTTTAGCCCGAATCCTTTGGCCTCTACTAAACGATTCTGCCTACAAGCATCCAACAAATCGGCAACTGAATCAATCTCCATTTCTTTCCAAATAGTAGAGACTTTCTTCGGCCCTAACCCTTTTATTTGAAGCATGTCAACAATACCTGAAGGTGTAACTTCCAACAATTTCTCCAAATCACCAAAGGTGCCCTTAGCGCCTATTTCTCGTATGCTTTCAACTACCCCTTTCCCCACTCCTGGAAATGCCAACAATTCTGCATCAGAAAACTGCAAATAGGGTTCTTTTACTTTCTTTAAATTGAACGCTGCATTGGAATATGCTTTGATTTTAAAGGCGTTAAGCCCATGTAACTCACCCAATTTAGCGTATAAATTTAATTGGGTTAATATGGCAGAGTTGTCAGTCATCTTTTAAAAGATTTGACGTGAAGTTACAACACTCGTATCAATTAATCAACCAAACTTGCTACTTCCTCTGCAACCAATGCACTTAAAGCAACTCCCATTCCACCCATACGCACGGCCAAATACAAATTTTCATCTCGTTGTTCAATTATTGGAAGTCTGCTTTCAGACATACCCATTATTCCCGCCCACTGTGTGTCAATTTCAACGGCCGCATACGGTACGATAATATTCGAAAGCCAATTTTTCAATGCCTCAACCAACTCATTATTGGATTCAGAAACCGTAGTTTGTTCCGTTTCGAATGCCAAATTTCTCGCTCCTCCAATTAAAATCCTAGAACCCAACGACCTAAAATATATATATCCTTTATCGGCGTGAAATATCCCTCTAAACGTCAATTCAGGGATCGGTTTTGTAACCAATACTTGCCCTCTCGCAGGTAGAACATCTTCGTCTTGCAACAACAATTTGGTGTAACCATTGGTGCAAACCACTAGTTTCTGGGCCACTATTTGGAATCGATTATGGTTTTGTCCCTGATTTTCACATTCCAATTCCCATTTTTTCGAGGGATTTTGATTCAGTGCAATAACCTTAACCCCACTCATTATTTCAACCCCTTCACTGATGGCATGCTTTCTAACGGTTTCGTATAAAAGATGCGATTGCAATGCCCCTTCTAAGGGTGAAAAAATGGATTGAGAATGCACCTTCATACCCAATTTTGTTATATCCTTAATTTTAAAGGCATTCGTTTCGTGAAACTGCTTCAACCCGTGATTTAGATCATCGATTTTGGAAGCTACATCATCGAATTGTGCATTATTTTCGAATATTTCATTGCCACCTGAGTTTTCATAACCGAGGATGGTTTCACCGTATTTGGATTTCAATTTTTGCAGACCATTGTAACGCTTTCCATACAGCGAAAGTGCACTGTCTATTCCCATACGACTCGCATCGTCTAAGATTTCTCCGGCAGAACCGAAACAAGCAAATCCTGCATTTCTCATCGATGCGGCATCCCCCATAACCGACGATTCCAACACCCATACCTTTTTATGAGGGAATTTTTCCTTTAAAGCAATTGATGTTTGTAAGCCCACTAATCCTGCGCCTACAATTACAATATCGGCTTTATCGAGCCACCGTTGTTCCCAAAAACTGAGTGCCATAATTATGCTATGCCGTGTTGTTTATAAAAATCCGCTCCAACTTTGAAATCGGATTTAGTTGAATTTAGAAAATTAAGCCAATTTTTCAGCAAGTGCATTTTGATACGTGTGCTTGAAGGAATCCAAACTTCCCCAAGAAACACCATTCACAATGACCTCATTAGATGTAACAGTGCCAATATGTAGCGCTGGTAAATTGTATTTGGCTGCAAGGTCTTGTACAGATTTCAATTGATTGGCATCCAAACTCAAAACCACACGACTTTGAGATTCACCATACAACCAAGCATCTAAACGAACTGAATTATCCGAACAAATGTCAAAGCCCTTGCCGCCAGAAATTGCGCTTTCTGCACATGCTACAAACAATCCTCCCTCAGAAATATCGTGAACGGAATTTACCAATCCAGCACCCGCCAAATCGCCTAAAAACTGATGCAGTTGATATTCAACATCCAGATCAAACTCTGGGCAATTGGAATATTCTATACCCAATAATTTTGCAGCATATTGAGAACTTCCAATGTCATTTTTAGTGGATCCGATTAATACAATCGCATCTCCCTCGTTTTTAAAATTCAATGAGAGAATATGGTCTTCACTATCAATAATTCCAACCATACCAATAGTTGGTGTTGGATAAACCGCTTGTCCGTTGGTACTTTGATTATAAAAACTCACATTACCACCCGTAACAGGAGTATCGAATTTGCGACAAGCAATTCCCATACCTTCAATTGCAGATTTAAATTGGAAGTACACCTCTTCATTGTAAGGATTTCCAAAGTTCAAACAATTCGTAATTGCCGTGGGGACACCACCAGTACAGCGAATATTTCTTGCCGCTTCTGATACCGCAATTTGAGTTCCTTTATTCGGGTCTGCGAAAATATAGCGACTATTGCAATCCACCGTTAGTGCTAAACTTTTCTGGGTTCCTTTTATTTTTACTACTGCAGCATCGGATGCACGATTGGTGGATTGATTCACCGTTCCAACCATAGAATCATATTGCTCATACACCCAACGTTTGGATGCAATATTGGGTAATCCCATCAATTTCTCTGCAACTTCTTTTGCTTTTTCTAACGAAATATCCGTAACCTGATCAATGGAGAATTTACTAATTTCCTGCATGTATGTAGGCTCTTTCCACGTTCTCTTGTAAACAGGTGCACCGCCGCCTAACACCAACGATTGTGCAGGAATATCTGCTTCTAGCTCACCATGCATAAAATAACGAACTCGGCCAGTATCCGTTACCATTCCGATTTGCGCGTAGGTTAACTCCCATTTTTGGAAGATTTTTTCCATTTCTGCTTCTCTGCCCTTTTCAACAATCACCAACATACGTTCTTGACTCTCAGAAAGTAGCAATTCCCATCCTTTCATATCGGCTTGACGCATAGGCACTTTATCCAATTGGATATCCATACCCACTCCGGTTTTTGCACTCATCTCGGAAGTACTGCATGTTATTCCGGCAGCTCCCATGTCTTGCATACCCACAACGGCCCCCGTTTCAATGATTTCCATGCTCGCTTCCAAGATTAATTTCTCCCAAAAAGGATCGCCCACTTGAACCGATGGCAAATCATTGATAGAGTCTTCACTCATATCTTTCGAAGCAAAAGCAGCACCATGAATACCGTCTTTTCCGGTTGCTGAACCGAAAATATAGACTGGGTTACCCGGAGAACCGGCACCCGCAGAGATATTCTTACCTACTTCCACTAATCCAACACTCATGGCATTCACCAGAATATTTTGTTCGTAGCAATCGTCGAAATACACTTCACCACCCACTGTTGGAATTCCGAATGCATTTCCATAATCACCAATTCCCTTTACAACCCCTTTTACCAACCATTTTGTTCGGTCCGTATCGATGTTGCCAAAACGCAAAGAATTTAATTGAGCAATCGGACGAGCACCCATAGAAAAAATATCGCGATTAATTCCACCCACACCGGTTGCTGCACCTTGATACGGTTCGATGGCACTGGGGTGATTATGACTCTCAATTTTGAAACAACAAGCCAACCCATCGCCAATGTCAACCAAACCAGCATTTTCTTCCCCGGCTTCAGCCAACATTTTACTACCTTCTTTGGGAAGTGTTTTCAGCCAAACGATGGAGTTTTTATAACTACAGTGTTCGCTCCACATCACAGAGAATATGGATAATTCTGTAAAATTGGGTTCACGATCAAGTATTTGACAGATTTTGTCGTATTCTTCCTTCAACAATCCTAATTGAAGGGCTTGTTCTAGCAACGATGAGTTCATCGTTGCAAATTTAGCCACAAAGCATAGGAAAAACCTAACAACTTATCGACTAAATTCAGCGGTGATAAATAATTTATGAAGAAGGGCTTAACGCATCAGCATTACTGCACCTTTAACCGTTTGTCGGCGGATTCGATCTCCTACTTTTTGTTCGTAACGATAGATAAAGGGATAGTTGCCTTCCATGCAAGGTTGTCCGTTAGCATCTCCATACCATCTAAACTCACCAGAGCGCTGAGAATCAAATATGATTTCTCCCCATCGATTAAAAATCTGAAGCAAAGCAGGTTGAATATCTCTACCTTGTATTTCGAAATAATCGTTTCTATCGTCGCCATTAGGAGTAAAAGCTGTAGGAATAAATATATCGCAGAAACCATCTGATACTTTTACCTCCATAAAGTCAGTAGCAGAACCGCAGGAATTAGATACTGCCACCGAGTACACCCCCGGCGACGATACATAAATTTGGGTATCGTTACTTCCTGTACTCCAGGTTATGGTTGCAGAAGGCCAAACTTGCTTCAACAAAATCAATGAACCTTTGCATATGAGGGTATCGCCTGGCAATGATGCTTCAGGTGTTAGCTGATAACCCACGCGAATGGTATCTCTCCATTTACAACCGTTGTTATCGACTTCCGCCCAATAGGTTCCTGCTGCAAATATAGGACGAGGGTTCAGTGTGGAAGCGTTTTCCCACAATAATGTTCCTGAAGAAGTAACAAACAATGCAAGCGGTTGATTATCGCAAACTACGGTATCCTTACCCAATGTAAACCTGGGTAATGTATTAATTTGAATGGGGGAAATTAATGAGTCCGGACAAAAAGAATCGCGAATAGTGTATTTGATATTATGAGTTCCTGCTTTACCTGGTTTGTATACATTTCCAGTGAAAGTACCATCGGTTGCAAAAAACAATCCCTTGTTGCTTACCGGTGTTAAGGTAATGGAAGGTCCGTTTTCGCATGTAAATGCAGGCAAACCGCTGAAAGATGGATCTACATTGGGTTTGACATGAATTATGATGGTGTCGCGACTTTTACAACCTTCGGGACTTTCAGCTTCATGAATTATGGGGAATGCGCCAACGCTATTGTAGGTATGAGTAATGGTTTTATTAGAACTCGTGGTACCGTCCCCCAAACTCCAAAAAAAACGGGTCAATCCTGGGTATGTATTATTGAATACAAATGAGTTCCCTTTGAAGCATTGAATGGAATCATTGATACTAATACCGCTAGATGGATTGGGGATCACCCGAATCCATAGAGAAGCAGTGTCTGTGCAACCGGTTGGAAAGTTATCAAAATAGGTTTCGCTCTTGTATTTGATTTGATAATTCCCACCTTGGGTGAATTTTTTCACCGGTTTGGGAATGGTGGAAGAATCGGTGGCTGTGAAATACCATGTTCGTGTGTACGCCATTTTGGGTAGATTCTTCAAAGAGGTATTATCTGCAAACGCAAATTGATTTCCTTCCAAACATTGGGCTAAATTATTATTTTGCTCAATTGGTTTGCTTACTGGGCGAGGAATAATTTTCACTGCAAAGGAGTTGGTGTACAAGTCGGTACAGCCGAAACTTGGCGAAGCTACAAGAGTTACCTGATAGTTTCCGCCCTCTGCATAGGTGTGTTTAACGCTTTTGGTACCAGTATCTTGGTTGCCATCTTGAAAAATCCAGGTGTATGATACTCCAGAAAAAGTAGCTGAAGATTTATTGTTGAATGTAACGGTATTGGTTCGTGAGCAACTGTCATTTATGGTAAAATCGAAATCTAAAACTAAATTTTGGGTTTTAAATGAAAAGCTTGCGTAAGAACTCGTTAAGAAATCGGGGCTTGCTAATCCATCGTGTTCAAAAATCGCCACATGATAGGTGGTATTGGGTTTTAGTCCGCGAAGAATAAAACTATTGGTAAAGTTATTGAAGCAAGCATAATTGCCTGAACCCAATTGTTGACCTGATTTAAAGGTGTTGAATGCCGTGTAATTTGTTCCGTCTGAAGGTGTAGCATCTACTGCACTTCCTTCTTTTACCAATACAAACCTCCATGATCCATTACCATTGGTCCATGAAATAGTAGCTTGATTACAGGTAATCCCTGTTGCTTTGGCATTAGAAGGTGCAACGGTAGGCTCAGCAGCAAATGCATGTTGTACCCCTACCAAAAGAAACCAAATGAAAACGACAGCATTTCTGAACATAATTACACAAATATACCTAATTAGACATGGTTTCCGCTAATTCGTGGCTTAGTAATTGTAAAAAACTTCAAATATTTCCACACACTCTCGTTCAAACAATTTAAATTCGCCCAACTAGGCAATCTATTCCTCCGATTTTGGATGCACAATTCGATTTTCAGGAATCATGGGTTGGTTCATAAATTTCAAAAATAACTGACACAAAGTGATTACATCTTTTAAGCAGTATTTTTCTATTCTACTGAGGTTATTTTCCCGATAATACACATCCGCCACCTGGCTTCCATCGATATCGTCTTTGGGAGTTGGAATACCAAATAAATGAGCAAGTAAATTCAGAGATGTAAAACTCTTGAAGTCGCCAAATTTCCACAACTCCATGGTGTCGAGATTGTTTATTTCCCATGGCTTTTTCCCCGCTGTATCCAATAAAAAGGGAAGCTTCATACCATGAACCAGCATTCTTCTAGAAAGATAAGGAAAATCGAATTCCTTACCATTGTGTGCGCACAATCGCGACTTATCCGTGCTAAAATACACCTTCAATAAATCGGCAAATTCCTCCAATATTTTTTTTTCATCATCACCAGCAATGGATTTTAATCTCAAGCTAGTCTGTTGTGGAAATCCTGTTATTATTCCCACACCGATACATATAATTTTACCAAACTCGGCGTACATAGCCGAGCGGTCATATAAATCTGCGGAAGTAATATTCTCAGAAACCAAGCTTTTGGCCTTTTTATCCCACAATCCCTGCCAATCCGAATTCAATTGAGAATAAGACGAAACAGCAGGAACGGTTTCTATATCGATAAATAATACCTTGTTTAAATCCAATTGGGATAAAAGTTGCATGTTCTAAGTGATTGATCTGGTTAAACTCATCTTCTTTCTCAACAAAACTACAAAATGCGGATAACTTACTTTGTGGTTTGTATATTTTTTTATGAATTTCGCAAAAAATAATGCAAGATAATCCTGTAAAACGTAAAAAACCCTCCGCACTTCCAGGCATTTTGAGTTTGGCTGCTGTGATGTTTATGCTCGGTTTGTTGGGAACCAGTTTGGTCGGTTTCAAAGGTTTAGGAACCTACTGGTTGGAAAATACCAGTATCGACATCTACTTTCACGATAGCATTAACGAGTTACAGGTAAAACAATTGGAAGTAGAATTGCAAAAAAAATCATGGGTTAAATCTACCAAATTCATTTCAAGAGAACAAGCCATGAAAGAAATGGGCGATAAATACGACCCCGACTTCATGAATTTTGTAAAAACCGTACAATTGCCCCTAAGTTTAGAAGTTTATCCTAAATCAGAATTTGCAAATTCAAAGTTCCTTTCACAAATGGCGCAATATTTTAAAGTTAACCCTTTGGTGGAAGACGTAATCTTTCAAAAAAATTGGCTTGAAAATATCTCCAAAAACATCATAAAAATACAATACGCACTATTTTCCATTGCGGCTTTGCTCATTTTAGTTTCAATCATTCTGATCCAAAGCAATGTGCGCCTCGGAATTTACGCAAATAGGCACACCATCAAGAGTATGCAAATGGTGGGTGCTACCAATGCATTTATTATTCGACCGTTTGTGTTCAAATTTATCCAATATGCCCTAATTGCTATTCCAATATCTGCTCTTGCAATTTGGACACTATTTTGGTTGCTGCCCTCAATTAACCAAATTTCAGGAATTCAATTAACCGAAGGCCAAGAATTGAACTTTGCTCATGTTATTGTCGAACACATCAACATCCATGAACTTGTTTACATGTCTGTTGGCATTGCATTTTTTGGTGTTTTCTTGGCAGCAACTGCTAGCTGGTTTTCTACGCTCAAGTTCTTGAAAACTAAAATCGAAAATCTTTATTAAATTTAAAATTAAGGTGTTATTTTTGAAATCAACCTTTTCATTCATACAACATGGCTAACAAAGAATCCAAATCGAATACAACCAATTCAACTCATAAATCCATGATTTTCAACAAAAACAACTACATGCTTACTACAATCAGCTTGGGAGTTGTGGTTTTGGGATTCATTTTAATGAGTGGTACCAGCGGAGATATTTACGATTTTCGCAGAACCGTGATTGCACCCATTGTGGTAATTGCCGGCTTCATCATTGGTATTTTCGCCATTTTTTACAAGAAGAATTAAACTTCTCACATGACCTTATTCGAAAATTTAGTTCTTTCCGTTGTGGAAGGACTTACCGAGTATTTACCTGTAAGTAGTACGGGACATTTGATGATGTTTCAACATTGGCTCGGCATCAAAGACCAAAATATCGATACTTACATCATTTCAATTCAATTTGGTGCCATTCTATCAGTAGTCTTTCTTTATTGGAAACGATTCTTTCAAAAAAATTGGCTGCCCTTCTATTCCAAATTATTAATTGGATTTATACCCGCAGCTGTACTTGGATTGATATTCGATGACCTACTTGAAAAACTATTGCAAACTCCAATGATTGTGGCTTTTACGTTAATCATTGTTGGAATCTTCCTGGTTTTCATGGATAAAATTCTAAAACCCGGTGAAAAAACAGTAGATACAATGACTTTTACCGATGCTTTTATCATCGGTATCATTCAATCATTTGCCATGATTCCAGGAACGAGCAGATCCGCTTCAACCATCGCAGGAGCGCTAGGACGAAAATTATCGAAAACCGCCGCTACTGAATTTTCTTTTTTCCTCGCTATCCCTACCCTGTCAGCAGCCGCATCTTATAAAATGTTGAAAAATTGGGATACCCTGAGTTCCTCCAACCTATCCGATATCGCAGTTGGAAATATTCTCAGTTTTATTACCGCATTTTTCGCAGTGAAGTTCTTTATTCAAATAGTACAAAAAAATGGATTTCATATTTTTGGCTATTACAGAATCATCATAGGACTAGTTTTTTTGTTTACCTTGTTGTAGTTTTCCATCAATCGGTTGAACATCAACTAGCGATGTTAGCTACCCGTTGATCTTGGTTCAATATTCAAAGCAATCTAAAATGTACCTAAAAACCGCGTCTAATTTTTCGAGAATTTTATTTTTATTTCTGGGGATGTTGGTTCAGTTGTTAAACGCGCAAACTCAAAACCTATCATTAGCTCGATTGAAGTACCAAGGTGGCGGTGATTGGTACAGTAGCAAAACAGCACTCAAAAACTTGGCCGCTTTTTGCAACCAAAATTTAAAAACGCAGCTCAAAACCCAAGAATCCATTGTGGAAGTCGGTTCCGATGAATTGTTTCAATTTCCGTATGTATTTATGACCGGACATGGAAACGTCGTATTTTCCAATGAAGAAGCCGAAAATCTTAGAACCTATCTTTTGAGTGGGGGTTTTTTACATATCTGCGACAATTATGGAATGGACATCTATGTTAGACGAGAAATGAAAAAAGTCTTTCCAGAATTAGAATTCATGCCCGTTCCATTTTCACATCCCATTTATCATCAAAAATTCAACTTCCCCTCTGGTGTACCAAAGATTCATGAACACGATGGTAAGCCTGCCGAAGGGTTAGGATTATTTTGGAAAGGAAAACTGATTTGCTTTTATGATTATGAAGCTGATTTAGGCAATGGTTGGGAGGATGCTGAACTTTACAACGACTCCGAATTAAAGAGAAAACTAGCCTTACAAATGGGTGCAAACATTATCAGTTTTGCCCTAATCGGACGTTAATCCTTTCAGGGCAAACTTATTGACAATTAACGAATTTCTCTTACCCAAACATTGGGAACGGAACCTTCAAAGTAAAAAGTACCTTTATTGGCATCCTTTTCATTATTGTAATATTTCAAGAAAACATAAAAACTCTTGTTTCTCGGATCATATACTTTAAAGGAGTTGACCTTTTTCAAATACAGAGATTTAATTTGCAAGTTGGCCTTTTCTTCAGATGCATGCAAACCTGCCACCAAATAGTATCCTGGTTCTGGCTTCAACTTCGGGATGGGTGGTAATTGAATCCCTGAAGTATCATTTCCAAAACCAAATCCCTCCAAATCCTCAATACGTTTCACGATAACATCCTTTTTAGTGTTTTCACTTGGAGACACTCCTTGGCCATCGCCATCGCCGTCTTCATCACCATCGCCTTTGTTTCGCTTTCCTCGCTTGCCTTTACCATTTTTACTTTTTCCATTATCGTCACCATCACCGTCTTCATCACTACTGCCGTTTGAACCATCGGAATCAGAATCCGAATCATCCGAAGATCCGCCCTTGCCTTTACCAGCACCCAAAGCTGCAAATCCAATGCGTGTTGTAAATTCGTGCATCGGTCCTAAAATTCCACTTTGCTGTCCGTTAGGAACTGTATATGAATACGCTACTTTGATATCCTCTTGAGGAGCAAATCCTACATTGAATCCAGCTTGTAACAGATTATTCACTCCCAATCCTGCCCACACGATATCGTCATAATCCATTGACAAATTGAACTGATAATACATATAATCCCAGTTAAACATCCCCAAATGAAATGCGGGTTTCAATGTAAATTCATCGTTAATTGGGGCATCGTATCCAATAATGAAATTGGCTTGTGATTGCAAATCATAACTCGCCGCATAATTGTAATACGAATAATTGAAGGTAGGTTGTGGCAATCGAGTTACGGAGAACCCGGTAAAAAAACGATCTGTCTTAAAGTATGCAGAAGCCCTTAAATCAGCTCTAACCACAGGAGGACTGAACATCAATGCTGTAATTTTCGCATCATTTTCATCATAATATATGGCCTTTGATGGATCAAAATTCTGAGAAAGTACACCAACGCTTACACCCAATGATAATTTGGAGTTTGGCGTAATTCCCATGTTGTAAGCATATGTTGCGTAGGCATTATGCATTTCAGAAAATGCAATATTTTCCTTCATATACATCAATCCAAATGCAGTATTTGACTTGGGAAGTGGCATGGCAGAGTTGAACAAAGTATGTTGAGGTGCTCCTGGCACATCCATAAATAGCTTGTTGTAATACAATGATGCATAACCCTCATTTGTTCGGGTAATTGCTGCTGGAATGATAGCGGCATGATCTAAATAAAATTGATCCAATCGCGCCCCCATTTGTCCGAAGATATTTCCCACAGCACCAATGATTGCGCAGGTAAGTATGGTGATTTTTTTCATTTTATTGCTTCAAAAACGATGTATGATTATTGTTTGTTGTGTTTGCTTTTCAACTAGAAGAAGTAAGTTTCATAACGTACGTTTCTTCTTCTAATTTAATCTTTGTTGTAATAATTTTCTCTTTTCTTGGAGTGTAATTCTTTTTCTAACCTATCGAACCAATTGTATATATCCTTTAAATATCTCCTTGGTATATCGATTTTTCATGTAATAAAAATATACACCTTCAGGGACATCATTTCCGTTTTGATCTTGACCCGACCAGTCGTGTTGATAGTTATTTGACTCCCAAACACGTTTACCCTGACGATCAGAAATAATAATATCATACAAATGAATGTCTGGTATATCGATTAAGTTCCAAGTTTGATTTTGCTGATCACCATTGGGTGTAATGATATTCGGAATTTTAACTAACGGAGGATCAATAATCTGCACAATTACCGAATCGATATCATAACAACCATTGGAGTCCAATGCAGAAACGTAAAAGGTCATGCTATCTGTTAATCTCTTGGTTGTAACTAAGGCCAACGTTGAATCTTCAAAATATTCTCCAGGGAACCAACGAATATTGATCATGGCTTTGTCCACGCGCAATTTCGCTTGTCTGCCTCTGTAAATGATTGTATCTGAATATGCTTTAATATCTGCTGCTTGATATGCAAATACTTGAACGGAATCCATTCCTTTACATACGCCACCGTTGATTACTTCGAATCGATATGTACCCGTTTTTGAAAATCCTTTTATGGAAGCTGTATCTCCATCGACTAACCAATTAATAGAATCTCCTCCGGTAATTAAGAAATAAGCCGAATCGCCTTTACACAAAGGCATGCTACCTGAAACGATCTGCCATCCCACATTGGGATAATCAGCGAGTGTATCCAAAACTTTAGTAATCGAATCGGCACAACCATCCTCAGTGAATAGAGTGTATTTTACGTTCCATGGTCCTTTGGATTTGTAATAGGATTTAAGCTGCGTTTGATTGGAATCCAAATTGCCATTTCCAAAATCCCACGCTCTCAAAACAATAGGTCGAGCAGACTGGCTCGTTGTATCTGTAAACGAAACGCTATCCGGCATACATTTACCCGAGTAATCAAATCCAGCTTTTGGCGAGGGGTTGATTATCACTTCTTGAACTACACTATCATTGCAGCCGTGTATGTTCTCAACATAGAATGAAGCCTTGAAGGTATCTGAAGTTAAATAATTTTTTGTAGTAGATACCGCTGGCTGTTCAAATACCCCATCCCCAAAATTCCATCTGGAAAATTTAAGCGTATCATAAGCATCCACTCCAACACTGTATTTAAATGTGTAATTATGTCCATTAAAGCACTGTATGGTATCGTTTCCAGGCACAGTCAAATCGAGTCCCATTGTAGGTTTAGGATTGTAATACGATTGAATGGTGCTTACCATAGAGTCTGCACAACCAGCTAAAGTTAAACCTACAAGCTTTAGATTATAAGAACCGGGATTGGGAAGCAAATATTTAAAGTTGGTGTCATCGCTGATGAACTTATTGTTTAAAAACCAAAAATAGGTGGTACTATCTCTATTTGGCCAACGCTGAATTTGACGACGCAATGATGTTGAATCACCAAAACATACCTGCTGAACATCCCATTGGGGTGTTGGCTTTGGTGAAATATAAACGTCTTGAAAAATTGAAGCAGAACATAAATCTCGTGTTACAACAGTCAATTTAATTTTATATTTACCCGCTTTGGGATATTTAAATGTTGTTATTTTGTTCGAATCAATTAAACCACTTCCTCCTGGTGGTCTCCAGTTAAAATCCCACATATAGCGATCTATTGTAGCACCAGAACTTACTACAGACTTAGAGGCATCCGCACCCATAGTTTCATTATCGCAGGTGTCGGAAAGTGTTATTATTGGGAAAGGCTTCGGGAAAATATTAACATCTCGGTAAGGAACTGAATCAATGCAACCATTAATGGTTTCTACTATGAGGGTAACTCTATTGGGACCCGGATGGGCATTCTGAAAAACCCAATCCTTTTTGGACGTTTGCCATGGAGTTCTCAATCCTTCATAATCCCACATCCATTTTAAGGGAGCATTGGTGGGTCCAGGGTATGGATTTGCCGTCATGCTGTTTACTTTGAGCAACGAATTGGGGGGCGTTTCACATTGATCAAGGGCATCTATTGCAGGCACGGGTTTTCCATAAATTATAATATCTCTCACATCAGATGCTATACAACCTCGATTCGTGGTTCGAGTGGCTAACACTTTGTATGATCCAGCCACCATGATGGTTTGTTTGAACGTATCCATCGAAGCCACTGGATTCAATACCGTAGTGGTTGGTTCTGGAGTTAACCCCAATATTTTCCAAACAGTTTGAGATACCACGTCATTATTCGGATTTCTGCTACCTAATAAAGAAGTTTCAAAATTGTCAATCATCCAAAATCGTTCCCCTTGACATATGGTCAAGTCATCGAAGGTGTCTTTTCCGTTGTGGGGATATCTATACACTTCTACACCATTAAATCCGGTTAACTTGGGAGAAACTCCTACAGTGAAGAACATGCTGGCTTCATCACTTACATTAAATCCATTCGTAATTTTCAGTTTAATGGTGTACGTTCCAGCATGATTATAGATATGAATAGGATTTGGTCCTGGGTTAGCCGCCGATGGAAATGTTTTTCCAGCAGACGTACCGGTGTATGCCTCATCTCCGAATGTCCACTGGTACACTACATTGCCTGCGTTTTGCGATTTATTCGTGAATTTTACGGTATCTCCTACACATGATTTGAACATGTTCACATCAAAACTAGCCATAGGATCTGTAAAACCTAAGGTGTTAACCCCACCAATTGAACCATTGCTCCCCTTTCTATTACCCAGTATAAAGTAACCCAAAGAAGGGGTCACTGTTGCATCCGAAGTGATGGTTCCCTTGCGTGAAGCAGTACCTCCCTGTTTTACAATAGACCAAGCCGGCGGTGTTGTTCCACCTGGATTCTGTAATAATTGCAACTTAGTATGATCGTAAACACCGTCGTTTGTGGATGTTGAGTCGAAATGAAAAGTCAATTCAAATGCATTGGTTTCAGTTCCCGTAGCATTGGTAGTGGTTAACCAATGACTCAAAACGGAGATGTTTCTAGTGGCGGCAGGCAATGCTGCCGAAAATGGAACTGCACTCGGTACAAATTCTACATAATACCAACGATCAGGTACATTCGTTTTATTGAATCCCTCCAAATCAACAGGTCGATAATTTCCACCCACACCTACCGGCCACCGGAAAGTTTTGGTACTATTGCCGGTGTGATGCATGTAAAAACCTGGTTCTACAAAACTATTCTTATTCCCACCTGCCACTTTCGCATTGGTGAGGGTGTGCAATTCCACATTCGCTTTAGTCACAACTAAAACCCCTTGCCATAATCCCAAAGAATCATTGATTTCCAACTTACTACCTGAACTCCCGTCGATAGTCAACTTCTTAGAAGTACCTACCATTCGGATAGCATTCACGTTTACAGTATTAGAAATCGTAAATTTAACTGTTTGTGCAACGGAAACAATTTCGGGGTAGTTCCCTGGTGCTATTACTACAGCATCCAGTGTTCCACCGAGTGAAGAAAGTGCTTTTCCTATTGTTTTGAATGGAGCACCTGCCGATTGTCCATTATTGGAAATATCATTTCCGCTGGTTGACACATACCATGTTTGCTGAGCTTGTATTAAACCAGAACAGAAAAGTACTAAAATAAATATGAAATTGTTGAGTAGAAATCTTTTTCCCATGAATTAATGATAAAGTGTGGACCTTGGTTAGACGTGAATATAAACAAAATGTGCGAACCTGCCAAAAAGATGAGATTCCCGTGACTGAAACTCTCTTTTTTATTAGCAGTCCGCACAAATAAATATCAATTCGAAAAATTAAAACGGTAAATCATCCTCAGATGAACTAGAAGACGAGAATGGATCATCGTCTATTTCTCCGGTAGTAGCAAACGGATCTACGGCATTGTTAGACGACATAGAACTCATTCCTCCGGTATTCATTGGTGCACCTCCTTGTTGTTGACCAGGACGTTCTACTTTCCATGCTCTCACTTCTGTGTACCAACGTTGGTTGTATTCGCGGCTTTCCAAATCCACACCAATATTGATAAACTCGCCCATTTGTATATTGTGGGTAGCTATTTTCGCTCCCCATAAGGAAAAACACACTTTTTTGGGGTATTGCCCTTGGGTTTCAATCACATAATCCTGCTTTTCCCACTGACCATTTTTGCCTTCACCCGTTTGTTTAGGCAGTATTTGAATAACTTTACCAGATAACTCCATTGAACAAAAATAATAATTAACTATTAAAAAATCACATTCCGCTTTGACCGTTTTCTTGTTTCAAATCCTCATTTTTGATTTTTAGCTCTCTTGGATTCTTTACTTCTGACTCCACTTTGCCAAATTTATAATCAAAATTCACCCGAACACCCCATACATTTAAGTTTCGGTCTTGATTGAATGTGAAGCCGTTACCCACATTTTTTGTTTTCAAGTTAATCACGGGGGTAAACGGATTATCTAAGCCAAATCCCAAACCCCATTTATCTTTATTGTATCTGCGTTTGATGCCGATGGAATGAAACAACCAGTTTTGAGTGTATCCCTGCAAAGAAAAAGTAGGAGCGTTGATTCTTCCAAACGCTTCCAATGCCCAGTTTTCATTGATATTGTAATTGGCTCTTAAACCCATACTATACATCCAACCTTTCGCCGAAACACCAGCCACAGCGCCAGTATCAACGGTACTAGAAATCTCAACAAAGCTCAACCCACCATTCACAAAAACACCCCAATCTTTCCCCTTTAAATTCATGTTCAAATCGAATCCATTGTTGCGATTTTTACCAATATTTCCGTAAGTAGTTACATACACACGATTTTCGTTTACCGTTCTGTACGTTTCAATAGCATTATCTACCCTTTTATGAAAGAAATTGATTCCAAACCCACCTATTTTGGTGTAATTACCAAAAGACAATTCAAAGTTATCTCCAATTTCAGGCTCTAAATACGGATTTCCCTGCTGTATATTCAATGGATCGCTTAGATTCGTGTACGGATTCAAGTAAAATAAACTGGGTCTCTGAATTCTGCGGTTGTAATTAAACCGCATATATCCTGCCATTCCAAATTTCCGTGATATTAAAAATGAAGGCACAATATTCGAATAGGGCTGCCCTACAAACCTACTATTATCTGGCTTAGTCAACTCACCGCCAAATTCCGTAAACTCGTATCGAGCACCAACACGTATCGAATAGACCTTTAAAAAGTTGTATCCCAACTGAGTATAAACCGCATATACGTTCTGGAAGTAGTTAAACTCATTGTTTCTAGCTTCTATAGCACGGTAATCTTGGTAATTAAAATTGAAACTGTCGAACGTGTAATCCGAAGAGACCAATCGTCCTATGAATTTAGCACCTGACTCCCAAGTGGTGTTGGAATTCAAAGGCTCAATCCAATCCATTTGCAGTGAATTTTCAATATTAATTCCTAAATTATGACTACGTTCTTTCCAAAACGATTTGCTCGAATTATTTAACCTGTCGGCCCAATAATCATCCAAAGAATTACCTTGTGTACTTAATCCTGAAACAGAAAACTCCCTTCCCTTTTTCTTAGCTTGAAACCGGTAATCAAATCCAATATCATAACCATAACCATTGTTCCACCGATCTGTTTTTTGCGACCATAAAAAAGCAAGAGCACTATCGATATTCCCCAATTCGGTATTCCAACTGTTGTATGAATTTCTAACTCTACCATTGCCAGATACGGTAAAAATGAGAGACTGACGATCGCTGATCTGATAATCTAGGCCAACGGTTAAACGTGGACCACCCCCCCAGTTGGTTTGATCACTTACTTGCAACATTTTAAAACTCTCACCAGCGGCATTGGTGTTGATTCTTTCGGTTACTTCATCACCCCAACTTCTCCAAAAATGACTACCCAGGTTCACAGACACATTGGTTTTCCCTTTTTGATACGAATATTGTCCTCCCAAATGCGCGGATCGTGTTCCCAAACCCATTCGCATGTTACCAGTACTTCCTTGCAACTTCTTGTTTTTCATGATGATATTGATAATACCACCTGAACCTTCAGCATCGTATTTACTCGATGGATTGGTAATCACTTCTATTTTCTCGATATCATCTGCCGAAAGAGAGCGCAGCGCATCTGCTGGATTTCCGGTGAGCAAGCCAGATGGTCTTCCATTTACTAAAAAACGGACATTTCGGTTACCACGCATGCTCACATTTCCGTCCATATCCACTTCAACCATAGGAACTTTCGCCAATAAATCAGACGCAGAAGCACCTTTACTCGTAACGTCTTCTGCCGCATTATAAACTAATTTATCTGCTTGATTTTCAATTAGATTTTTTTGCACTCGAATTTCAACCGCTTTTATTTTCTCGGAAGAATCCAATTTTCTTTTCTCGGGGGATGTTGAATCTGCTGTATTTCTAGTTTGTCCAAATGCCGACAGAGAACTCATCAAAACGAACAACACAAAAACGCGTAAACTTCTATTTGGGGCAATTACATTCATTTTTTTCTTATTGTATTTATTAATTATTCAGTTTTTATTTTCGATTATAATTTCTTTTGATTGTGGATATTCCATTTGATTGGATGTTTTGATTTAAATATGTTTTGCACATGGCTTTGTCTATTTAATCAATCTGATTGAAGTATTAATGATTGTCACATCCTAAATTAAGTGCCTCAATTTCATTCAGATAATTTAAACACTTCTCATGGCTTCCACAGGACTCATTTTCGCTGCACTTTGTGCCGGCAGAAATCCAGCGAGCAAACCCACTGCAAAAGAAGTAAACACTCCCATATAAATATCTTCTAAACCCAAGCTTAATTCAACACCATTTCCCATAGATTGTTTTGCAAAAACGTCTAAAACCAAAAGTAAAAGCCAAACAAAAATCAAACCGATGCCACCACCCGCAATTGAAAGCCAAACAGATTCCAGTAGGAATTGAGTCCGAATGAACCAATTTTTTGCACCTAAACTTTTCTGGATTCCTATTTCACGGGTTCTTTCTTTTACGGAAACAAACATGATGTTAGCAACTCCGAAACTACCTACTAACATGGCAAAACCGCCGATAATGATTCCTATTTTTTGTATTTGCCCAAACATTCCCGAAATGGCATCGGTAATCATGGTCATTTGATTTACTGAAAAATTACTTTCTTGATTCGGTTTTAGCTTTCTGAATTGACGCATTAAACGATTCACTTCCAATTTCAAATCCTCTAATCGGGCACCGTTTGCCGACTTAACCATGATTTGTACCTCATTTGAGTATCGATACGGCATCATGCTTAATGCCCATTTTGAAGGTATAAAAACCGCATTGTCAACCGAACCTCCCATCATATTATTTCCTTGGTATTCGCAAACCCCTACAACAGTGGCCACAAAACTTCCAATTCTCACTTGCTTTCCCAATGCCGAAGCACCCTGAAATAAATTACGAGCAATATCGCTTCCTAAAATTACCACTGCCCTTCCAGCCGAACTTTCATCCCCAGAAAAATATCGACCGTCGGCAATTGGAACATCCTGTATTTGATTGTAAGTGTGCGATATAGCACGAACATTCGCCGATTTTATAGCTTCTTTGCCAGCCGAAATATCTCGATCAAAATTGTAGGTAAAGCAAATCGAGGATACCATTTCGGTATCCAACCTGCGACTTAAAAAATCAGCTTCTTCTGGCGAAGATTCAGGCCGTTTCAGAAAGTTCCACCAAGGATAATTTTCACCAAAATCATCCCAAGACCATTTTTGAACAAACAATACGTCTGAGCCGTACTTGGAAAACTGATTATTCAAACTTTTTTCCAACGAATGTACCAATGCATAAACAGAAACAACGCAGAAAATCCCAATGGTAATTCCGAGTACCGATAAGGCACTTCTTAATTTGTTGTTAACGAGCGCTTTTAGCGACATTTTCAACGCTTCACCATAAACTGGAAACATGCGCATAATCCACAAATTTAGTTATTTGCAGCCAACAAGTTTGTTGCAACAACAACTTTTCGATGAGTGGCCATTATTTACTACGAGTCGAGTCGGGGGATTTACGTTTAAAAGTATCAAATTCTCTGCGGTACAATACTCCTGTTCCCAAGGTATTCCCAGAAACCCCGTTAGTTGTGGTGGTATTGTTATTTTGTAATATCAAGTTATTTGAACGAGAGAAAGCTTTTAGTCTCCAATTTTCATCACGCGTTTTGTATTCCAAATTGAAATTAATTGGAACCGCAACACTATTCACCAAAACCGCCACGGTAGGATCGTAATTCAAATCCAATCGGAGTCTGTCAGACAAAAACCACTCGCTATTTACAAACAGTTGCGTATTGCTGTTGCCGCTGGCATTTCTCACGTCATCGAGGTTTACTTGAATTCGAGTTGGAATGCCGTACTTGGAAAACAAGTCGTTCACCACGGAACTTGCTAAGGTTGAAACGCTATTACCTGCAAATCCTGCACTACTAAACGATGAACTTGGAGCTGTGGAGGCAGCAGCAAACGAAGGTGGCAAGAAGTTCCCGAAGAGCAAAAGGGCAATCGATTGACGCATCGTTTCATCTTTATCCAAACGAATTCGTTGTATAACTGAATTTACCTCTGCGGCGGCCGTACCCGAAGTGGTTGCTAAATCCGGTGCTTGAATATCGAAACCAATGTTAGGACCAAACAAATTGCCGGTCATATTTAAGGTTGAAACGAATCGAGTAGCTGGGTAACTGCTTCCCGATGAGCCGGCACTGATCATTAGAGTGGAGGGAGAAATCTTCTTTTCAAAAGAACCATTGATATCCACCTTGGCATTAAATGGATCACCTTGCCAGGTAATATTTCCACCTTTATTTACATTGATTTTCTTGAGCAAATTGATTCCTGGAAGTGAAAATGCATACTCGCCCGACTCGATGTTGTATCTACCAAAAAGGTAGATTTTTTCATCTCGATCATAGATAAACCTCATATTTCCATCGCCATAGCCCTTGATAATATCACCCAGTTTTTGGTCAATTACAAATTGGACTTCGGCATCGGAGGTAGCTTGCACATCCAATGTGATTTTCCCAAGTGCGTCGTCTTCAATAATCACTTTGGATGAATTTTTTTTAGATTTATCAGTTCGACTCACAAAGGAAATAGAACCGGAAACAAAGTTGGAAGAAACTTGTGGGTATTGGATCGATAATTTAGTCCGTTTGCGTGTTTTTAAGGAAATATCCATATCAATTTCTGAAAACAGACCATATATATGGGCATTTCCATCGGCAAAAGCAGTTCCATAAAACAAATCGTTCATTTGCTCATTGGTTTGCAAAACCTTCATGTTTTTTAGACAATCCAATTTCAAATCCAAGGCAAAATCAGAAAAATTTTCATGGGTCAAAGCCAAATCCAATAAACCAAAATTCTTTTTGGAATCATCGTAGAATTTAATGGGACGCATGGTAAATAATCCTTGATCCGTTAATTTAAAATTACCAGCCAAATTGTACTCCGTGCCCAAATAATCTACCCCTAAACGGGCTGAATTCACAGAAATCAAACCTACCAATTTGGGCTTCCGTGTTGTACCAGTAATTCGAATATTTCCTCCTATGTTTCCCGATTTAAACGTAATAATTTCAGATAGCATGGGCTGTAAAATGTTTAACTTCGATTGCATTGGAATAACACCCAGTACATCCAAGTCTGCCGGTTTCCCATCTCGCAATTGCACAAATCCTTTAAAGTTGGTGCGCTCAAGTGGTCCATTACGGAAATTCGCAAATACCTTGAGTTGTCCAGGAGTTTTCGTTTCTTCAACGGATAACCCCAATGCTCCATAATCAAAACCCATGTATTTCAAACGATTCACATCCAAATTACCAATAAAACGAAGATCCGAAAGTAGAGAACTGATTTTCAAATTTCCGTTTACCTTAAACATCAAGCTGTCGAATGTTCCTTCCGGAAAAAAAGGCTTGAGCACTTTTTGGGAAATATTACTAAATTCTATTTTCAGAGTGTCGCGAGTATTATTCGATATATCTCCCTTCAACTCGAGGTAATGGCGGTCATCGGCCAAGAAAAAGTCATTGAGGTGCCAGTGATCCTCATTGAAATCAATGCTAGCTTGATCGTCGAGTTTCCAAGTTTGGTCATAAATTTTGAGTACCGTTTTTTTGAAGTCAAAATTGGCAGTTTTCTCAGAAATAGAACCATTTCCACCCATTTTCAACCCATATCTATCTTGTTTGTCGTGCAAAACGGTAGAAATAGTATAACCACCATTGGTAATATCGAATGCAACACCTAAAGTATCGTATAATGTATTTTCAACCAACACATAATTGGTTGAAAACTTCGATTTCAATAAACCATTGGAGGTCGGTTTTTGAAGAGAAAGCAATGCCCTTTCCATGTAAATTCTACCGTATTCAATCGACATAGGCCCAATTTTCAAATCACAGATATTCTTTGGCGCGAAATAATTTCCACGAATACCAACTGGACCTAAATACAATCCTGGAAGAATAAACGCTTCAATCCAAGATGTTTGGGGAATATACAAATCAAACCATACGGAATCCAATAATGGTGTTTGCGTTTCGGCAAAACGTTCAGGAGCAACATTGTGTGCAAAATGTTGAAACCACTGACTGGTATTGGATAATTTCCAAGGTCCTTTTACCGTTCCGTCGATCCAATCGCCATTGAAATCTAGCAAGAAATTACTAGGACGATTTACCGACTGGTAACGAAGCTGAAACTCATCGTTTCCTCGCTGTAGTCTGAAATCAGAAAGTTGAACATTGCCACTGAGTTGATCCAAATTCCAACCTTTGAGGTGGGCCGAGTAATTTCCTCCAAAATTCAAATTCACCGTATCGAAGCCGAGCTGCATCAAATCGATTTTATTTATTCGTCCGGATAAATCCCATTGTGGATTATCGGTAAACAAATGATTAAAATTCAATACTGAATTCAATTTAAATACGGGATCATCCGCAAGAATCTGTGCATTTAATTGTCCACGATCTAATCTTCCATTAGCACGGATCTGATTCACCATCTGCTTATTAATCAATGCTTGATTCAATTTGAACTCAAAATCAGAACGTGCAGTTTCATCAAAGTTATATCCATTGGCAATAATTTCAGCATCAACCAACTGCACGAATTCAAAGTCAGGGCTAAAAGCTGCTGGGCTGAATTGCTTTAACAATCCATGAGCTTCATAAGCCAGACTATCATCTAATCGACGATGATCTATGAAAAAATGTCCATCGTAACTTCCTACAGCGGTCTGACATTCGCCTTTGAAATCGACCGACGTCATGGGCATATGAAAATAGGCGTTGATAAGAGCATCCCCAAAAGGAATCAAGGAAGAAGTGAATGTTTCCGATTTCAATAGGGTTTGAATATCGGCTTGTTTGACAACACTTTCTGTCAACAGCAAATCGTTCACCATATTATCGGTGTGAACTACATCATAAATATCAAGATCAGCATTCAAACGCGACCCCATTGGAGTAGTAATGAAACAATCTCTCGACTTTAAATGCATCAATGGTCCTTTTAGGTGCAACTTGGCATTCAGATCCAGTGAATGATCTTTCAACCAAGTGATAAAATATCCCAAATCTGAAAGTCGTATATGGCTTTTTGTTACGCCAATAGCATAAATCACTTCTTCGTAATGATTGTTGATGCTACCGGGTTTGGACCAATCCATCGAGAAATCACCGGAAATTTCAGTATTACCCGATTTCAATTGCAATGGATTCAATTTTAATATTCCCCCTTTCAAAGAAAGAAGACCTTCTAGCGAATTGACAGGGAAACCCGAACGTTCCAAGGCCTCCATGTGTTTAATTCTCAATTCAAATCCCTTAGCATCGGAAATCTCTCCGTAGGGAATCTCAACATTAAAACTTGAGAATCGAATGTAATCCGGATTAAACTCTCCCGCAATATTCGACTTTAATGGTGATTTGCCATAGAAATAACAAAATTCCGACTCAATGATGTTGATATTCGATAGATATACATCCCATGATTTTCCCGTAGTAGGAGCTGTATCCTGTGAAAAATACTCTTCTATAAATTCGTAATTTAATTTATTCTCACCGGGATATTCGCCCATTTTGACCAGAAGTTTATAAAAATCCAGGTCACTTATCAACATTCTTTTTTTTGAAAATGATGCGTCCTGTATGGTAAAGTCGAGGGTCTTTGAATACAATAAGGTGTCGGAATGTTTATCGTACACGCAAATTGATTCCAAGTGAAAATTCCTTAAAAAATCAATTTCTACGCCCCCAATTTCGATTTTTGTACCCAATTCTTTACTCAGTTCTTTTGCTAAGTACTGAGTAACTTTGGTTTGTACAATTTTGTTGCGAGTTAAAACAGCCAAAACACTCGAAAGAAATACTGCGATCAGCAGAGATCGTAATATAAACTTTCGTAATTTTGAGCCTCGTCTTTTCAAACCTATCAAAGTTAATATTTACAAAATTTGGGCAATCCACCAATGCAATCCGATTCCATTATATTAGGCATTGAAAGCAGTTGCGATGATACATCCGCCGCTGTGCTAATTAACGGCAAAGTTTGTTCCAACATTACCGCTAATCAAGACGTTCATCGAAAATTTGGGGGCGTTGTTCCCGAATTGGCCTCACGCGCCCACCAAATCAACATCATTCCAGTTATTGACCAAGCAATTAAAACTGCTGGAATAGAGAATAAACAAATTTCCGCCATCGCCGTAACTCAGGGTCCCGGCTTGATGGGTTCATTGATTGTGGGTTTGAATACCGCCAAGGCACTCTCCATGGGGTGGAACATTCCCCTTATCGGCGTAAATCACTTACAAGCTCATGTGGCAGCGCTATTTATCGATCATAACGTCCAGTTTCCTATGCTTTGTCTTTTGGTTTCTGGGGGACACACGCAATTAATTTGGGCCGAATCCTTCACACACACTGAGATCATCGGTGAAACAATCGATGATGCAGTTGGTGAAGCGTTCGACAAGGCATCCAAGCTCATGGGATTGGGATATCCTGGTGGGCCCATTATTTCCAAATTAGCGGCCTCGGGAAATCCAACTCGATTCCAATTCAACGATTCTCAAGTAGGTCCATTTGATTTTAGTTTTTCCGGTGTAAAAACCTCGCTGTTGTATTTTTTGAGGGATGAAAAAGCTCTGAATCCCCATTTTATTGAGGAAAACTTAAATGATATTTGTGCTTCCTACGAAAATGCACTCGTTCAAATGTTGATTAAACGATTCAAAAATGCCATAATCAGCAAAAAGCCAAAAAGTATTTCCATTGCTGGCGGAGTTTCTGCCAATACTGCACTAAGATCCGCGGTAATTGAGTTATCCGATAAATATAAAACCCCGGCTTATATTCCCGATTTTCAATATTGCACAGACAATGCTGCCATGATTGCCAAAGCAGGTCAGTATTTATTCGAAGCGGGAACATTTATTTCTCATAACGCATTGCCTTATTCTCGAAGTTGAATCAACCACCTATCTATCAACCACTTAAATAAGAAAAAAAACGTTTAAATAATCGAATTCCTATAGTCAAAACTCCCAATTCCGCACTAACAAACCCAACACTTTCACCATGTTAATACCGCTATCCGAAGAAATTAAAAAAGGAAATGAACTGCATATAGCACGTGCCATCAGTTGGGTTGAAAATAAAAACCCAGGTTATTTAGAATTGCTGAAACAACTCAATGGGCACACCAAAGTTATTGGGATTACTGGCCCTCCAGGTGCCGGTAAAAGTACTTTAGTCAATGCATTGGTACAACATTGGTCCGATCAGAATCAACGAATCGCCATTTTGGCCGTGGATCCGTCGAGTGTGTTCAACTTCGGCTCTTTGCTGGGAGATCGATTGCGTATGCAAAATCTCTTCTTGTTGCCCCATGTTTATATTCGTTCTATTTCTTCTCGGGGATCTTTAGGCGGATTATCTGCTGCCATTATCGAAATAGTGGAAGTGCTAAAACACGCACCATTCGATAAAATACTTATTGAAACCGTAGGTGTTGGCCAAAGCGAAGTCGAAATTGCAGGAATTGCAGATACCACCGTAGTAGTATCTGTTCCCGAAAGTGGGGATGAAATTCAAACTTTAAAAAGTGGAGTAATGGAAATTGCCGATGTATTTGTGGTAAATAAGGCAGACCGTGATGGTGCACTCGCTTTCGTTTCGTACTTAAAAAAGCTAGCACACTCAAGGGCTTCTGAATCTTGGGAAATTCCAGTAATTCCTACACAAGCATTAAATTCCAAAGGGATCATTGAATTGTCTGAAGCTATTGACCAACATGCACAAATAAATACATCCCCCGAAAGAAAAACAACTCTAATGGCGGAAAAAGCGCATTTGCTGATTCAACAGAAGCGGATGGCTAACCTTACTGTTAATGCTCTGAGAGAGCAATTAAAAGTCGAATCTCAACTATCTGGATTCAATTTATTTAGTTGGATTGAACAATTTTAACAGATAGATATACATCTGCAAAAAGTAGTTTCATTAAAACACGCAGAATCGCTTTGTACAGAATTTCTGAACCTCGTAATTAAGGTTGTAGAATTACCAATTTCGTTAAGGAACTTGGTGTTTTCAAGAAATAAATTCCACTCTTAACCGACTGAATATCCAATATTGAATGGGTTCCATTTATAATACCATTTTCCACTTCGTTTCCAGCAGCACCACAAAGAGTCCATTTCAATCCTTGTTCATCTTTTAACCACTCAACTTGGAAATTGCCGTTGTTGGGATTGGGGAATAAGTTCAACGAAATCGGTGAAAAAGCATTAACCCCCACTTTAGCATCGATGATTTTCACCGCACAATTATCAGATCTGCCCATCCACTTGGAATCAAAATCTACAATTGCCGTGTTATCAATTACCGTTGAAACACTCAATTTATCATATAAATCAATTTGGTATTGAACCCAGCCACTGGATTGTGCTGGACTTGATTCGTAAGTTTTTAAATTGGCAGGGTTGAAATTCACTACTAAAATTTTTCCTTGCTGTATGGAGTAAGTGGCTTTATTAGGATAGAAGGACTTTAACAGCACGCGTTGGAGTGGCAATTTAGTGTCCAACGTATCTACCATAACCGCACGCGTTACCGCATCGCTTCCGATATTCCTAAAATCCACAGTGTACACCCAACTCGTTGTTCTATAATCTATTTTGCTTCCAAAATCAGAAATTTTTGAAACTGATCCGTTAGCAAATCCTCTCTTACCAATACTCAGTTTAACGCTATCTATATTGTCAGTTTGATAGGCATCATTTTGCGCAAATAAGGACCCTGTTTTCACGGTTAAACCGTAATTGTCAGTAGATTTAGCATTGAACGGTATCTTCGTAAATAGCTGAATGGTTCTAGTTTCAAATGGCTTTAAATCCAACAATGCAAAGGTTGCTTCAATTCCATTGTAGTTATCTGCCTCTGGAATGCTATGAAAATTAGCCAAAGGCAAAGCATGAGAAACGTGCACCGTGGTGCCGTTGAGTGTGGTTGCACCGTGATTCGTTACCATCAAAACCGTCATTAACGTGTCACCAGCGTTGAGTTCAGCTGGATACACTGGACGAAGTTTCACTTCCAGGTCTTTGGTAATTGGATTCATATATTCACCTAAGCTCACAGAAGAATATTTTCCGTTTCGGATACTTGTGGAGTAATTCCCTGCACAAACGGTGTACATGTGTCGCTTAGATGTGTTTTGAATGGTGTAATCGCCTTCAGGTAATCCAATGGAAAAATGACCAAATGCATCCGTAACCACAAAATAAGAAAGAGAATTTGCTTTGTTTACCACCCTCAAAATGTTGGAAGGCAACCCTATCTCGTCTGGATCTTTTTTACAATTGGCATTTTTATCAAAGAACAAATCACCATATAAATTCCCGTAAGCAAATTCAATAGAAGAAAAATAACGTATATCGGTATTCAGCTCTCGATAATCTCCCCATACAAAAGCGCCGCTTCCGCGTTGGCCTAGTTTAAATTGTCCTTGGAAGCGATTCCCAGTGAATGCATACGAAGCGCTGGCAGGATTGTAATGGAGAAGCGAAGTTCCGTTGTTATTTTTAACGAATGTTCCGCCCAACAAAAGTTGTTGATTGATTCCAGCAATTGTTTTGATATCAGCAATACTAAACGAGTCGAAAGTAGGTAGTTTTGACCAAGTTCCTTTGAACAATCGTACTTCTGACTTTCCCAAGGAGTCTGTACCAAGTGCAGCAATATTTCCATCGAAGGAGGCTATTTCTGAAACCGGGCCTTTAAAAGGACTTCCAATTCCGCCCCAGCCACCATTTGCGGCCGTGTAGTAAGCTATATTTCCAGTATTATCTCCCGCAAAACGTGAAAAATCACCCGCGATATACAATCGATTTCCTGCCACTAACAAATTACGAATGAATCCATTGGCGCCTTGTTTGGTTTCATTCATGCCCAAATAACGCCATTTGCTTCCATCATAAGCCGCAATATTTTCCATCCAATTTCCATCAACCGAAGAATAGAATTTACCCGCTACAATGAGACGGCCATCAAAAACCGTCATACAGCTAATACCGTCGTTTTTCGTTTCAATAACCCCCGCGGCTGCTTCCCATTCTCTGGTGGTTTCATTCCATTTGTAAAGATGTGCCATTGGAAAATCAGCATCCTGCATGGCTTCGGTTATATATCCACCAACATATACTTGATTGTTGTAGAACGCAATAGAATGGAAGTTGTATTTACCTTGAGTACTTTCAACGCCTGCTGGAACCATCAATCCTGGATAATATTTCCAATAAACACCATTCCAACGTGCCATTGTGTAATCATCTGATACGGAAGTACTAAGGTCCTCGTACAATGCAAAGTATTCCTTTTCAGTGGCATAGGAAGCCACAACCGGAAATGGCAGACCTGATCCCAAAGGATTCAATACCTGAGATTGACCCTGTGAGAAACAAAAATATCCGATTGCCAAAAGAATTAACTTCCGCATATTCTGCAAATTAGGGTATTTTTTTATAAATCTCTGCAATCTTTTCATCATTAGAAAATCCTCCAAAAATAATAACCCGACAACCCAACAGACCACCCTCTGTTGGAAACTGCAGAATTTTCGAGGTTCAACGGTGTTAATGAACCTTGGGTATTTACCCGAATTCCAATGGAACGCTTGCTATCCAATTCTTTTTGTACGCCAGCTCCGAATTTTGCAGAAAATACAGAATTTCGGTATAAATCTTTTTGTGATTCCTGCAAACTTAAGTCGTAATAATTCAATGTCGAACCGTTTGTTCCAGAAACGTAGTTATAACGCAAGTTGGCTTCAGTTGTAAATTTCAATTTACGAGTTATTGGATGTTCGTACACAATTCCAATGGGTATCGAAAACATGTTGAACACCTGCACTCCGTCGTATTTCACACGTTGACCTAAGCCCGCATATCCAAAAATAGGATAATTCCCGTATGCATCTGGTTCAAAACCTTGAGACACACTAACAGGAACACTGTCCCTAAAATCGAAAGATTGAGATGTGCGATTTTGTGTAAATCCAAAACCAGCAGTTACAATCCAATTCCTGTTTAATTGATATCTTAATGAGGTATGTAATTGGGGAGCCACCAAAGCAACTTCCCCTTCTTTGATGCGTTTTAGATAATTTTTATGAACGTATTCTCCAAGCTGGGGATTCACAGAATAGCTCATTGCCGTTTGATTCATATCGTATCCCACCTCAAAAGCCCAGCGTGACAACTTGCGCTTAACGGGCATTTGAGGTTGAGGGATCGACAAGGTCAACTGTAAAAATTCTCCAACTATGATTTCTTTTAATTGTGCACCTAAGTAGGGTACATCAAGGAATTCGGAATATCCGAAATTTGCACTTTCAGCCGATGTCACACTGGCGTCTGTATGGAATGCTAATTTCAACTTGTTTTTAGCTACTGAGCTAGATTTATTATCGGATACTGAATGAATTTCGTTGTTGAATGCTTGACTCGATTCAGCTCCGTTGGTTAAACGAACTTCTCCTTTAATTGAATTGCTTGAAATAATCCGTTCAGCCCTTTTGATTGAAGTGGACTCTTTAGCTTGTTTCGTATTATTTTGATTCGCACTTTGTTGGATATTAATGTTCTGTGCGTTGTTATTTCCTGTTGACGGTGAATTCTTTGAATAAGAATCATCGATTGGGGATGTAATTTCTTGGAGGGATGTAATTTCTTGATTTTTCATCTTTACCGTATCAGGCATATTGTAAAACAATGCACCTGATACAGCGATGAGAACAACTGTAGCAACTGATGACCAAAC